>WLNG01000195.1 GCA_009699915.1 Actinomycetota bacterium | reverse complement strand
CGCTGCGGCGGTCGGGGGCGCGATCGCATGCGGAATCGCGCGCGAGGAGATCGAGCAGCGGCTTGTAGGTGCCGGGCCGCCACCCGGGCGCATGGAGCTGCTCGAGCGACCCGACGGAAGTCGCCTCATCCTCGACTATGCGCACAACGAGGAGGGTGTGCGCGCGACGCTTGCGGCCCTGCGCGAGCAGGTCCCGCAGGGCGGGCGACTGATCGCTGTCGTCGGCGCGCGCAAGCGGCACATCGGTTCGCTCGCATACGGGCTCGGCCGCGGGGCGGCGACCTACGCCGACGTCGTTGTGGTCACCGGTTCTGCCCGGTTCCTCGACGGGGCCGATGCCCATGCCAATCCGCATGCCGTCCGTGGCGCAGGTGACAGAGCGATCGCCGTGGACGATCGCGCCGAGGCGATCGCGCACGCTTTGGCGATCGCAGGCCCCCAGGATCTCGTGGCTGTTCTCGGCGGCGGCGCGACGCAGGAGGTCCCACGCGACGATCGCATCCGCGTCCTGCGCAGCGACCGCGAGGTCCTGGGCGACCTCGGCCTCTAAGCGTTCTGCGGCTCGGGGTCAGACCCCGGCGGCCGGGTCGGCAGTCCGCCGGTGAAGAACAGGCCGAGGATGCCGGCGATCAGCACGATCGAGAGCGACGACCGCAGAGCGGCGTACCGCGCATCCATGTTCTCGTTGACGATCTCGGCCGTCACCTCGGGCGAGGCGCCGGCCTCGGTCAGCGCCTGCTCGAGCTGTGCGTCGGAGAGGAAGGGCACGCCCCCGGCCAACTTGACGCTGGCCTGCGAGCGGACCTGCTGCGGGATCTTCGTGTTCTGCTCGATACCGGTGATCAGCGACGCCGTCAGTGCGGCGATCAGCACCGAGCCGACGAGCGCCGTGCCGAGCGAGGCACCGAGGTTCGTGATCGTGTTCTGCAGTCCGCCGACCTCGGGCGCGTCTGCTTCGTCCACGGACGACACGCAGACCGCGCCGAGCTGCGAGGAGAGCGCCCCAACCCCGAGGCCGCAGAGGAAGAGCGGGATGGCGACGATGCCGGCGTTCGCGCCGGGTTCCAGGCCCGCCACGAAGATCCCGATCCCGATGATTATCAGCAGCAGGCCGATACGCGTCACGCGGCGGGGGGAGGCCTGTGGGAAGAGCTTCGGGATCCCGGCGGCCGCGATCAGGAGGGCGATCGAGAGCGGGAGCAGGCGCAGGCCGGTCTCGAAGGCGGAGAAGCCCAGCACCACCGAGAGGAAGAGGGGAATGGTGAAGAACGTCCCGGCCTGAAGGAAGAACTGGAAGCCGAAGAGCGTCAGGCCCCCGGTCAGGCGCCGGTTGCGCAGCGAGGCGCGACGGACAAGCGGTTCGCCGCCGCGGTCCTCGACCCGTCCCTCCCAGGTCAGGAACGCCCACAGCAGCACGAGCCCCGCAGCGACCAGCCAGAGCGTCGGCGAGACGCCGAGCAGCTCGGGAGCCCCCGGCTTGGGCAGAACCCAGCCCCAGCTGCTCGAGCGCAGCAGGCCGAAGACAAGACTCCCCAGGCCCGCAATCGAGAGGACCACGCCGACAACGTCGATTCGCGGCCGCTCGCCCGGCGGGGCGTCCTGCATCCGCCGGGCGAGCAGCAGGATCCCGGCGGCCACGACGACCTCGCCGTAGAACACCCAGCGCCAGGAGATCGCGGTCGTGACGGCGCCGCCGATGATCGGGCCGACAGCGACCGCCATCGCACCGGCAGCGGCGATCATTCCGTAGGCGGCGGTCCGCCGCTCGGGCGCGACGTTCCCGGCGACCAGCGCGACGACGGCGGGCATGATCAGCGCCGCGCCGATGCCCTCGAGCCCCGACCAGCCGATGATCAGCACGGTGAGGTTCGGCGCCAGGCCCGTCGTCAGCGAGCCCGCCGCATAGATCACCGTCCCGATCACGAAGGCGCGCCGTCGCCCGAGGATCGCGCCGAGCTTGCCTCCGGTGATCATCAGGGACGCCATCACGAGCGTGTACAGCGTGATCGCCGTCTGTACGCCGCTGACGGTCGTCCCGAGGTCCTCGGCAACCGAGGCGATCGACACGTTCATCACCGACGCGTCGAGCGCCATCAGGAACTGCGCCGCCGCAAGCGTCGCGAGCACGCTGCGCGTGGCTGCCGTGGTTACTGATGTTGTCTGTGCCTGAGGCTCCACCGCCGGGAGTATGCCGAGCGGCGCCGTCGCCATCGGCCGCTCGCGAGCGGTAGTCTCCGGCCCTCATGCGCTGCGCTCTCGCCCCGCTCGTCGTCGTCCTCGCGCTTGTCCTCGCGGGCTGCGGCGGCTCCTCGAACGACAATTCCGCCAAGAGCTTCAGCGGCGAGCAGGCCGCGGTCGCCAAGACGGTCGAGAATCTCCAGTCCGCCGCCTCGGACCGTGACGGCGCCAAGATCTGTTCCGAGCTCATCACCGCTGCGCTGCGTGACCGGATCAGCGCTCAGAGCTGCCCCGCCACGGTGCGGACAGCGATCAAGGACACCGACGACGTCGACCTGATCGTCACGAAGGTCGCTGTGACCGGTACGACGGCGACCGCAACCGTCCGCCAGAAGCTCGGCAACAACAAGAGCCGCGTCGTCCAGCTCCCGCTCGTGAAGTCGAGCGGGTCCTGGCGCATCGCGCAGCTGCCCTAGTCGCCGAGCGCGCGCCCGTACTGACGCGCGTAGTAGTCGCGGTACTCGCCGGAACGGATCGGTTCCCACCAGGCGCTGTTGTCGCGGTACCAGGCGACGGTCTCCTCGAGCCCCTGCGTGAAGCGCACCCGCGGCTCCCACCCGAGCGCGCGGACCTTGTCCGAGGAGAGCGAGTAGCGGCGGTCGTGGCCCGGCCGGTCCTGCACGTACTCGATCAGCGAGCGGTCGGCGCCGGTGAGTTCGATGATCCGCTCGACGACCTCGATGTTCGCGCATTCGTCGGGACCGCCCGCGTTGTAGACCTCGCCGGGCACCCCGTACGCGAGCACGTGGCCGATCGCCGCCGCGAAGTCGGTCGCGTGGATCCAGTTGCGCACCTGCATCCCATCGCCGTAGACCGGCAGCGGGTCGCCATGGAGCGCGTTGAGGATCATCAGCGGAATGAGCTTCTCGGGGTATTGGTGCGTCCCGTAGTTGTTCGACCCGCGGCAGATCACCGTCTCCATCCCGTAGGTGTGCGCGTAGGACTGGACGAGCAGGTCGGCGCCGGTCTTCGTCGCGCTGTACGGGGATGAGGGTCGCAGCGGGCTCTCCTCCGTGAACGACCCCTGCTCGATCGAGCCGTAGACCTCGTCGGTCGAGACCTGCAGGTAGCGCAGGCCACGCTCCTTGGCTGCTTCGAGCAGGACCCAGGTGCCGATCGCATGCGTCTGGACGAAGGCGTCCGGCTCTGCGATCGAGCGGTCGACGTGCGTCTCGGCGGCGAAGT
>WLNG01000194.1 GCA_009699915.1 Actinomycetota bacterium | reverse complement strand
CCTTCACATGGACGATGCAGCCGATCTGGACGACGTCGGTCGAAAGACGGGTGGCATCGATCACTTGGGCTGCGCGCAGGCGCTCCTCGAGCTGGGCGATGCGGGTTTCGAGCATCGCCTGCTCGTTCTTTGCATCGTCGTACTCGGAGTTTTCGGTGATGTCACCGAACTCGCGAGCCTCCTTGATCCGCTCCGCGACCTCACGACGACGGTCGGTCGTGAGCGTCTCAAGCTCAGCTTCGAGCTTCTGGAGACCTTCAGGCGTGAGGATGACGTCTCTGGGCATAGTGATCGGAAGGTCGGTTCAGCAGACGATCGGGCGGGCAGTATAGCTGTGACAGGGTGCTGTGCTAGACGGCTGCACCGAGTACGGCGGCCGTCCCGGAGCCGAGCTGCGCAAGCAGCACTCGGGCCTCGTCGATGCCTGCCGCGGCCTGGAACGTCTGCTGCTCGGCGCGCGTGCAGCCGAGCTGCGTGAGGTACCACGGATAGAACTTGCGCAGGTAGCGACCGGCGCGATCGGGGCCCAGATGTTCGATGGCGCGATCGATCACCCACTCGAGTTCGGCGACGATCTCACTCGGCTCCGGCGGATCGCTGCGCAGCCCCAGGACACGACCGAAAAGCCAGGGATCGCCGAGCTGGCCGCGGGCGAGCATCACCGCGGCAGCACCGGTCTGCGCATAGGCCTCACGCACGCGCTGCTCATCGCTCAGTCCGCCGGAGAGCACCACCGGAACAGGAAGTTCCTCGACGAGCCGTGCCGCGAGCGCATAGTCGGGCACACCCTTGTGATGCACCTGCGCGGACCGCGGGTGGAAACCGATCGCATCAACGCCCGCCTCCTCGACCAGCCTGCGTGCGAGCTGCACGCCGCTCTCGTCACCGGCTCGCAAGCCACTGCGCAGCTTGACCGTGACGGGTACCCCGCCGCCTTCCCGCGCCGCGCGCGCGACCGCTACAGCGAGCTCCGGGTCACGCAGGAGCGCTGCGCCTGCTCCGGTGCGGCAGACCTTCGGCACCGGGCAGCCCATGTTCAGGTCGATGATGTCGGCGCCGTGCTCGACGGCGGTCGCCGCGGCCGAACGCATCACGTCGGGATCCTGCCCGAAGAGCTGAATCGCTACCGGCGCCGACGGACTGAGCGCTCGTTCACGCGCATCGATGTGGAGGAGCTCCGTCATCGTCTTGGCATTGCGATGGTGGATCGCGAAGCTCGAGACCATCTCGCTGTACGCCATGCCGGCGCCGTGGCGGCGCGCCTGCAGACGCACGAACCAGTTGCCGATACCAGCGAGCGGCGCGAGCAGCACACGGTTGGGGATCGTGACGCCGCCGATGGTGAACGGCTCGGTGAGCGGGGCCTGGGCCACGCGGTGAGGGTATCTACGCGTTGCGCTCGTGGAGCAGCTTGAGCCCGCGCAGCGTGAGGAAGTCGTCGATCCGATCGATCGTCTCGGTGTACGGGACGATGTGCTGGGCGAGCCCGCCGGTCGCGATCGTCGGCGCGTCAGCGCCGAGCTCCGCCCGGATCCGTGCGACCAATCCGTCGACCTGAGCCGCGAAGCCGAAGATGATTCCCGAGCGGATCGCATCGACCGTGCCCTTGCCGATCGCCGCGCGCGGCGCCTGCAGGTCGATGCGCGGGAGCTTGGCGCCTCGGGACGTGAGCGCATCGAGCGAGATCTCGACCCCCGGAGCGATCACCCCGCCGAGATAGTCCCCCTCGGGCGAGACGACGTCGTAGTTCACGGCGGTACCGAAGTCGACGGAGATGCACGGCCCCCCGAGCAGATCGTGCGCAGCGACCGCGTTCACGAGCCGGTCGGCGCCGAGCTCACGCGGGTTGTCGATGCGGATCGGCATTCCGGTCTTGAGCCCCGGTCCGACGGCCAGCATGCGATGGCCCAGATACCGCTCGGCCATCGAGACCCACTCGGGTTCCAGCTGCGGCACCGTGCTGGAGACGATCGAGGCGCGCAGGTCGTCGAAGCTGACCTGACGCAGCTCCAGGAGGTTGCGCAGTGCGGCGCCGATCTCATCGGCCGTGGAGGAGCGCTCGGTAGCGAACCGCCAGTGCTCGACGAGCTCTTCACCCCGGTAGGTGCCGAAGTGTGTCTGGGTATTGCCGACATCGACGACGAGAAGCATGGTGCGCAGCCTATGCGGCCCGGGGTACAGTCGCCTCGATGAACGTCCGGCTCTACGTCGTCAACGGCTCCCACCCCTGTGCGACGGTGCGCGCGGCGCTCGAACTCAAGGGCATCTCCTACGCGACGGTCGAGCTGATCCCGCCGCTCCACGCCCCGGTGATGCGCGTGCTCTTCGGCCGTCGCACTGTGCCCGCGGCCAAGATCGACGGGGAGAAGATCTCCGGGTCGCGCGCGATCCTGCGCCGGCTCGACGAGCTCGTCCCGGAGCCGGCGCTGCTCCCCCGCGAAGCGGCAGCACGTGATCGAGTGCTCGCAGCGGAGGCGTGGGGCGACGAGATACTGCAGCCGCTCGTGCGGCGGATCCTGTGGCCCACGTTCCGCGACCATCCCGAAGCGATGGCGAGCTTCCAGACGGGCTCGCGCCTGCCGGCGATGCCGGTCGGCGTGCTGAAGCTGATCGCGCCGGGAGCCACGCGCATCGAGATGCGTCTCAACGGCGCAACCGACGCGACCTACGCGACCGACCTGCGCGCACTCCCCGCACTGCTCGACCAGGTCGACGCGTGGATCGCCGAGGGTGTGCTCGGGGGCGCAGAGGCGAACGTGGCCGATCTGCAGATCGCGCCGAGTCTGCGTCTGCTGATGAGCTTCGGCGACCTGCGGACGCTGATCGAGCCGCGGCCTGCCGGCGCACTGGCGCTGCGGCTCTTTGCGGACTTCCCGGGCGATGCCCCGAGCGGGCTGATTCCCCCGGCGCTGCTGGCCTCCTAGACGGGCAACCGCAGTGGATCGCCCTCGCGGCGCACGGCCTCTCCGGCGACCGGCAGCACGGCCAGGCAGTCGCTCAGGCGCGTCCCGTCAGGCGTCGTGAGATCGAAGTCCAGCTCGAGCAGCGGGATCAGCACGAAGCGCCGCGCAGTCGCCTGCTCGTGCGGAAGCGTCAGGCGGTCGCTCTCGTACGCGAGGTCGCCGAGCAGCAGCAGGTCGATGTCGATCGGCCGCGGACCGTGGCGCAGGCCGCCCTCGAGGTCACGGCCGAGCGCGCGCTCGATCGCCTTGCACGCATCGAGCAGCTCCTCGGGAGCGAGCGCTGTCTCCACGCGCAGGCACGCGTTGAGGACCGACGGCTGGTCGAGCACCTGCCCGACCGGCTCGGTGTCGTAGGTCGCCGAGCTCGCGAGCACCCGCACCCCGTGCGCGGGCAGCGCGTCGACCGCCGCTTGGAGGTTGGCCCGCGGGTCACCGACGTTCGAGCCGAGCCCCAGATACCCGATCATCCCTGCTCCTCGAGGGGGACCAGGAGAGCGAGCTGGCGCGACTGG
>WLNG01000193.1 GCA_009699915.1 Actinomycetota bacterium | reverse complement strand
GCTCGAGCACGCGCACGCGCGCGGCGTCGTGCATCGCGACGTCAAGCCAGCCAACATCATCATTCCCGACGAGCCCTCGGGCGAGGCCGGAATCGCGAAGCTGACCGACTTCGGCGTCGCCTCGCTCAGCGGCGATGACGGACTCACGCGCACCGGCGATGTTGTCGGCACGCTCGCCTACATGTCGCCCGAGCAGGCCGACGGTCTGTCGGTCGATGGTCGCACCGACCTCTATGCCCTGGCCTTGGTCCTCTACGAGGCGCTCTCCGGCAGCAACCCCGTTCGCGCCGGTGGAGCGGCGGCGACGGCTCGTCGGGTCGGCATAACCCTGCCGTCGCTGGCGGGGGTTCGCGGCGATCTGCCTGCGGATCTCGCCGAGGCGATCGACGTCGCCGTCGATCCTGACCCGCAGATGCGCGGCGGGATTGCGGATCTGCGCGATGCGCTTGACGAAGCCCTCGACGCCGCCGATCTGTCGGGTGGCCGCGGGGGCTACGTCGAGTCCGTGCGACCGGCGGAGTACGACCATGCCGTTCGCCGTCTTGGTGGCGGCGGCGTCGCGCGCGTTCTCGGCGCGCTGACGACCGGGGCCCTCGTCGCGCTGGTGCCTTCGGCCGCGACAGGCATCACGCCGCCTCAGGGCCTGGTTGCGCTCTGTGCCGGTGCTGTGGCGGCGCTCGCTGTCGCTGTCGCACCCCGAGTCGGCTGGCTGTTCTCGATCGCTGGACTCGCGGGGTGGCTGATCGTGCTCGGCGCTCCCGGTCTGGCGATCGTGGTTCTCGCCGCCGGAATCCCAGCGATGGTGCTGCTTGTCTGGGCGGGCCGGCTCTGGCCGCTGCCGGCGCTCGCGGGCGTTCTGGCGCTCGGCGGGATCGCCGTCGCCTGGCCGGCGATCGCCGGCCAGGCGGGAACCATCTGGCGCCGGGCCGTTCTCGGGGCTCTGGGTGCATGGTGGGTTGTGCTCGCTGAGGCGCTCGCACGTCCCGTCCTGCTGCTGGGCGACGGCCCGGACGGCACGCTACCCGCCGATTGGACGGCCTCCGCATCGACGGCGCTTTCCGCGGTGATCGGACCTGCGCTCAGCTCGGGCGCGATGATCGTGGCGGGGGTCTGGGCAGTGGGGGCCGCGGTGCTTCCGATTCTGGTCCGGGGCCGCTCGCTGGTCCTTGATCTGCTCGCAGCCGCCTGCTGGAGCGCCCTGCTCGCCGTCGCAACGGTCAGGGCGACCGATGCGCTCAGGTGGACCGGGGGCGTGCCGGAGCCGCGCGGCCTCGTTCTTGGGTCGTTGGCATGCGCCGGCAGCGCGGTGGTGATCGCGACGATCCGTCGCCGTCGCTGAGCGGCGAGGCGCGCCAGCGCAGGCCGTAGCATGAACCCCGCGGTCTGCGTTCCGAAGCCGCCTGTGACACCGAGCCCATGAGCGTCCTGCGCAACCTCGAGAGCAAGCTCGCCGGCCTCGTGGAGGGGACGTTCGGCCGCGTCTTCCGCACGGAGGTGCGGCCTGTCGAGCTCGCCCGCGGCCTGGCCCGTGAGATGGACGATCACCGGTCGTCCCGACCGGTGCCGCACGCGTACATCGTTCATCTCTCGCCCGACGACCATGCGCGCTACACGGAGACCGGGGATGAGGTCCGTGAGGATCTCGCCGGCTACCTCTTGGAGCACGCCCGGGCGGAGCGGTTCTCGCTCGCCGCCACGCCGGTGATCCTGCTCGACTGCGATCCGCGGCTCGGCCTCGGAGAGTTCGGTGTTGAGGCGCTGCCGGCCGGCTCCGCCCCGGCTCCGCCGGTGTCACGTCCGCCGGCGCCGATCCGCCGGGATCCGCGACCCCCGCGCGGCGTGCTCGCAGTGGCCGGGCGCCGCTTCGCGATCACCGAAGCCGGGGCGCTGATCGGTCGCAGCCGGGACTGCGAGGTGGTTCTCGACGATGCGAACGTCTCCCGACACCATGCGCGGATCGCCTTCGACGCGGGCGCAGGCTGGACGATCGAGGACCTCGGCTCCACGAACGGGGTTCGCGTAAACGGGGAGCGCATCCACGGTCCTGCGGCCCTGCGGACCGGCGATCGCCTGGACATCGGCACGCTCTCCGCGAGCTTCGAGGACGCCTGATGCCCGCTTCGACGGTCGCACTCCAGACCGCGTTCATCGCGCTGCTGTTCCTCTTCGTTATCTGGATCGCTCGCAGCGCGCTGCGCGATCTGCGCCGGCCCGACGAGGAGCGCTGGGCGGGTCGGTCGTCGGCACCGGTCCAGGAGCAGACCGGAATGCACAGCGCCGCACGCGATCCGCGGCTGATCGTCGAGCGAGCTCCCGGACACGCGCCCGGGATGGAGTACGAGGTCGGCGCCGGCGCCATCCTCGGCAGGGGTGAGCAGGCGGAGATCCGGCTCGAGGATCCGTTCGCCTCCGGCAGGCACGCACGGCTGACCCGGCAGGGCGGTCTCGTGGTCCTCGAGGACCTCGGCTCGACGAACGGGACCTATCTCAACGAGGAACGGGTTACGGGCCCGCAGCCGCTCCATCAGGGCGATCGGGTGCGCATCGGCGACAGCGAATTCACGTACGTGACGGGATGACCATGCTGCGCGTCGCGGAGCATGCCGAGCGCAGCGACACCGGGCGTCAGCGCCGGGCCAACGAGGATGCCGTGCTGGCGCGTTCGCCGCTCTTCGCGGTCGCCGACGGCATGGGAGGGGCCCAGGCCGGCGAGGTCGCCGCACGGATTGCGGTCGAGACGCTGGAGCAGGGGCTGCCGCCTGGCTCGACCAGCGCCGAACAGCGGCTTGGCCAGCTGGTGCGCGAGGCCAACGCGCGGATCCACCAGCTCTCGCTCTCCGACGACGCTCGTGCCGGCATGGGCACAACGCTCACGGCGCTTCATGTGGGCGCCGACGACGTCACGCTGGTGCACGTCGGCGACTCGCGCTGCTACCGCTTGCGTGACGGTGCGCTCGAGCGGCTCACGAGCGATCATTCGCTCGTCGAGGAGCTCGTCCGTCAGGGCCGCCTGAGCCCGCAGGAGGCTGAGGATCACCCGCAGCGCTCGATCATCACCCGCGCGCTCGGGCCCGAGCTCGACGTCGAGCCGGACGGCCAGACGCTTCGCGGCCGGGCCGGGGATCTCTACGTGCTCTGCAGCGATGGGTTGACCTCGATGATCGGCGATCCGAAGCTGGCGGAGATCCTGACGTCGGCCCCGTCGCTGCGTGATGCGACCGTGCAGCTCGTCGACGCCGCGAACGCCGCCGGCGGGCGGGACAACATCAGCGTCGTTCTGCTGCGGCTGGAGGAGGTCGAGTCTCCAGCGGCGGATGGGGCGGACGGCGTGACGATCGTCGGCGCGCCCGCCGTACGCCCGCAGGAACCGGCGCCGGACGTCCCGGTGGAGCGCCGTGCACCGACACGCGCGCCGGCGGACGCCCCTGGGAAACGACGCCGTCGCTGGCGCCCGGGCCTCGGCAGCGCCCTGATC
>WLNG01000192.1 GCA_009699915.1 Actinomycetota bacterium | reverse complement strand
CTTGCCGTCCTGCGGGCCGGCGCGCAGAGCGTCGAGGTGGTCCACCTCTATCTCGAGCACGGCGGCACGGCGAGCGCCGCCTATGCGCAGGAGGACGTCACCGCCCTGGAGGAGTTGCTGGCTGCGCAGGCCGCGCCGCTGCTCGATGGCGCATTCCCCGTCGCCGCCGAGCCTCACGTGGGCATCTGCGGCGCGTGTCCGGGGCGGCGCGGGCTCTGCTCGTGGCCCGAGGAGCTCACCCTGCGCCCGGCTTTTGAGCAGGCCTAGGCGTCTGCGCCGCAGCCGCGCTTGCGCTGCAGGTCCAGCTCGGCGCCGTAGAGGAACGCGAGCGACAAGAGGTAGAGCCAGAGCAGCAGCAGGATGATCGTCGAGAAGACCCCGTAGAGCGCCCCGTAGTGGGAGAAGCCGGAGACGTAGACGGCGAAGCCGAAGGTGAGCGCCAGCCAGAGTCCGGTGGTGATCAGCGTGCCGATCGTGACGGCGCTGCGCTGCCGGGCAGCGGGTGCGGGCGCATGCCTGCGCGTGAGCGCGAGCGCGGCGAGCGCGAATCCCACGGCGAGCGGCCATCTCAGCACGCCCCAAATGCCGTCGAACGTCCCGCCGATCCCCAGCGCGCGGAACAGCTCACCGGCCCAGCCGCCGCCGAGGAACACCATCACCACGGCCGCCAGAAAGAGGATCACGGTCGCCAGTGTCAGAGCCCACGTGGTGAGCCGGCGGCGAATGAAGCTCCGCTCGTCCGCGACGCCGTGGGTGGCATCGATAGCCCGTCCGGCAGCGCCCCAGAGTCCCGATGCGGCGTTGAGGCCCAGCAGCAGGGAGATGACGAGCGCCATGGTGAGCGCCCCCGACGAGGCCTGCGTCGCGGCCGTCGCGATCGTTCCGATCACCTGGGCCGTCGCGGTGTCGGCGCCGCGCTGCTCGGCGAAGTGGACGATGTCGTTGACGAGGCGTTCCTGACCGATCAGGCCGAGCAGGGTGATGCCGACGAAGAGCGCCGGGAAGAGCGCGAGCGTCGCGTAGTAGCTGAGTCCCGCAGCGCGATCCGTCCCTCCGTCGGTGGTCATCGCGCGCACGGCGCGCCACCCGGCGCTGGGTGCGACAGATGTGCGCCAGCGTGCGCTGATGGCCTCGACCGGGCGCGGCATTGGCCGCACGATGGCTGCAGCACCGGACATTGCGCCACCGCGGCGCCATTCACCGGGAATCGGCCTCAACCGGCGCTCGATAGACTGCCCGGTTCCGCCTCTGCCCCGAAGACATGGACCGACGGGGACATCGATCATGACGCTGACACATCTGCCACCGGCCGAAGGCCTGTACGACCCTCGCTATGAGCACGACGCCTGCGGCGTCGCGATGGTCGCCAAGCTCGACAACGAGCCGGTGCACGACGTCGTCGTTCGCGCGTTGAAGGCGCTCGACAACCTCGAGCACCGCGGTGCCGAGGGCGCCGACGTCACGACCGGCGACGGCGCGGGGATCCTCACGCAGATTCCCGACGAGTTCCTGCGGGCCGTCTGCGAGTTCGAGCTTCCGCAGCTCGGACGCTACGGCGTCGGGATGTGCTTCCTCCCGCAGGATGAGGCCCAGCGCGCAGCGCTGGTCGAACTCGTTGAAGAGACGATCCGCGCAGAGGGTCAGGACGTCCTCGGCTGGCGCGACGTCCCCGTCGACGTCGCACACGTCGGGGAGACCGCGAACCGCTCGCGTCCGTTCGTCCGTCAGGTCTTCGTCGGCGCGCAGGGGGATGCGGCCGCCGATCGCGACGCATTCGAGCGCAAGCTCTACGTGATCCGCCGCGTCGTCGAGCTGGCCGCGGGTGAGGACTTCTACGCATCGAGCTTCTCCTCGCGCACCTGCGTCTACAAGGGAATGCTGATCTCGCACCAGGTCGCCGGGTTCTTCCCCGACCTGCGCGACGAGCGCTTCGCGAGCGCGATGGCACTCGTGCACTCGCGCTTTTCGACGAACACCTTCCCCAGCTGGGAGCTCGCCCACCCATTCCGCGTGATTGCCCACAACGGCGAGATCAACACGCTGATGGGCAACGTGAACTGGATGCGCGCCCGCGAGAGTCAGCTCGCGAGCGAGCTCTTCGGCGATGATCTGCGCAAGGTGCTGCCCGTCGTGCGCCCGGGCGGGTCGGATTCGGCGACCTTCGACAACGTTCTAGAGCTGCTGATGCTCGCGGGCCGCTCGCTGCCACACGCGGCGATGATGATGATCCCCGAGGCCTACCAGGGCCGGGACGACCTCAGCGATGAGCTCAAGGGCTTCTACGCCTTCCACTCCTGCTTGATGGAGCCGTGGGACGGGCCCGCAGCGGTCTGCTTCACCAACGGCCGGGTCATCGGGGCGACACTTGACCGCAACGGCCTGCGCCCTGGGCGCTGGGTTCAGACGGCCGACGGCTACGTGATTCTCGGCTCGGAGACCGGAATGCTCCCGATCGAGCCGCAGGACATCGTCCGACTCGGGCGCCTGCAGCCGGGGAAGGTCTTCCTCGTCGATCTTGAGCAGGGACGCATCGTCGATGACGAGGAGGTCAAGCGCGAGGTCTCCACGTTGCGGCCCTACGGAGAGTGGTTCCGCGACAACAGCGTCCAGTTCTCCGATCTGGAGCCGGCTCACGTGACGCTCACCGGGGTGCTCCCCGGTCACCAGCGGCGGCTTGCTTTCGGTTACTCGCAGGAGGACCTGCGTGTTCTCGTGACGCCGATGGCGCGCACCGGCGAGGAGCCGATCGGCTCGATGGGGAACGACAACTCGCTCGCCGTCCTCTCCGATCGTCGTCCTGCGCTGTTCAGTTACTTCAAGCAGCTCTTCGCGCAGGTGACCAACCCGCCGATCGACCCGATCCGCGAGGCCGTCGTGATGTCGGTTGGCACGGGGCTGGGCTCTGAGCTCAACCTGCTCACCGAGTCTCCCCAGCACGCACACCAGCTGATCCTCGACCAGCCGATCCTGCGCAATCAGGAGCTCGAGACGCTGCGGCACGTATCGAGCGACGTCTTCTCGGCGCACACGATCGACATCACCTGGCCGCTCGGGGACGGCGTCGACGGTCTCGCTGCGCGTCTGGCCGCGATCTGTGAGGAGGCCGACGGCGCGATCGCCGACGGGCGCAACATCCTAATCCTCTCGGACCGCCGCCTCGGCCCGGAGCGGGTTCCGATCCCATCGCTGCTCGCGGTCTCCGCGGTCCACCACCACCTCGTCCGCCTGGGAACCCGTCTGCGCGCCGGCCTGGTGCTGGAGTCCGGTGAGCCGCGCGAGGTGCACCACATGGCGACGCTGATCGGGTACGGCGCCGCCGCGATCAACCCGTATCTCCTGCTCGACACGGTCGACGAGCTTGTCGCCGAGGGCCGCATCAAGGACGTCACCGATGCCGCCGTCGCGCAGCGCAACATCGTCAAGGCGCTCGGCAAGGGCCTTCTGAAGACCATCTCGAAGATGGGCATCTCGACGATCCAGTCGTACT
>WLNG01000191.1 GCA_009699915.1 Actinomycetota bacterium | reverse complement strand
GGAGGCTCGTGCCCCCGCGGCCTGTGGTCCGCGAGAGCAGGCCGGCGACGCGTGCGGCAGTCCTCGCGATCGACGCGCGCGCGGACATCATGCTGATGCCGGGAGCAGCACCTTGACAGCTGCGGGAAGAGCTCTGACGGTCACCGGTGTGCGTGCGACCTCCTCGCCGTCGGCATAGACGACGAACTCGCGACTCGAGCTCACACGGACCTCGGCTGCACGCGTCAGCTGGACCGCCGGATCGCGCAGATGCGTGCCGCGAAAGACCTTCGGGAAGGCCCGGAGGAAGTGCAAGCGGCCGGTATCTCGGATCGTCACGACGTCGAGCAGGCCGTCATCGGTCCGTGCCTCGGGGGCGATGAACATTCCGGCACCGTAGACGCTCGTGTTGGCGCAGATCACCGACCACCCCGGAAACTGCTCGCTGCCGTCGGAAGTCTCGATCGTGAACGCCGCCTGGTGCCAGCCCAGGAGCGCGCTGAGCGCCCCGTAGACGTAGATTCCGCGTCCAAGAAATCGCGGTGCACGGTTCGCCGCGGCGTTCGCCTCGGAGTCGAAGCCGAGGCTTGCGATCCCCAGGAAGATCCTCGTGTTCGCTTCGCCGAGATCGATCGGGGCCGCTTGTCCTAGCGCGAGCAGGTCACACGCGGCGACGGGATCGCCACCGATGCCGCTATGGCGGCAAAAGTCGTTTCCGCTGCCTCCTGGCAGGACGCCAATCAGCGCCGCTCCGGGCGTCACGGCGTACGCGGCACCGGCGACGGCGCCCGCAAGTCCATCGCCACCGAAGGCGACCGGTATCTGCTCGCCGCCGAGGGCCTCGCGCGTCAGGTCACGGGCATGCTCGAGGTCGTCGGTGAGGACGACCCGGCAGTCGACCCCCAGATCTCGCAGTCGACCGGTGACCGCGGGCAGCAGCCGGGGGACACGGCCGCCGCCGGATACCGGGCTCGCGATGAGAAGCACCTGCCGCACGCAGCTGGACCGTAGCGGGCGGCTCAGAAGAGCGTGTCCATCGCGGGGTGCTCCGCCGTAGGAGCAGGCTCGACGAGCTCCGGCGCATCGACGCGTGCGTCATTCACCGCGCTGCTGACGGTTCGGGCCTCCAGCGCGGCGAACGGCTGCAGCAGGGCTAGCGCCGAGTCGTCGGCGAGCTCCTCATCAAGCCACCGAGCCTCGTCTTGCGGGTTCAGGATCGCCGGCATGCGGTCGTGGATGGGGAGGACCTGCTCGCTTGCAGCGGTGGTGATGATCGCGCAGCTGCGCAGCTCCGGCCCGCCGTGATCAGATCGCCACGTCGCCCAGAGTCCGGCGAAGGCGAATGGTGCATGGTCGGCCCGCGTGATCCAGTACGGCTGCTTCGGACCGGCTGAGCAGGGCTGCCACTCGTAGAAGCCATCAGCCGGAATCAGACACCTGTGTCTAAGCAGCGCGTCGCGGAACGAGGGCTTCTCGGCAACGGTCTCTGCACGCGCGTTGATCAGTAGCCGGCCGCCTGGCGCCTCCTTCGCCCAGGCGGGAAGTAGGCCCCAGCGCAGCGACTCACCGCCCGGCCGCCCGTTCTCGCCGGATGTCAAAGCGAGGACCTGCTGCCCTGGCGCGATATTCCAGCGCTGCGCCACCGGTACGTCATCGGCGATCCCGAAGCGCGCGCGCAGCTCCTGCGGACCGGGCCCCGTCAGGGTGAACCGGCCGCACATCGGAGGCTAGCCCCGGGCAGCTCCGCGAGCAGCACGCGCCCTTGCCTGACGTCTGCGCCCGAAGAGGAAGAGGATCGCCAGGATCGCGATGATGACGAGCACGCCGACCCAGACCGCCGTCACGTTGCTGACGCCACCGAAGGGGAGAGCGACAACCTTCGTGATGCCCCACCCGATCGCGATCAGTGTGACCAGGAAGCCCAGCACCAGCGCGTACCCGCGAACCTTCAGCAGAATCCCCGATCCCGCGGGCGGCGCCAGCAGTCCAGTCACTCGCAGCAGGAACAGCTGACCGCGGGAAGGCGCCTCCTGACCCAGGCGCTGCACCGCCTGCTTGAGGTCATCCGGACGGCGCTCGGCGAGCGCCAGCGACGCGTCAGCCATCCGGCGGATCTGCATGCGCTCCTGTGGGCGCGCAGCAGCGATCGAACGCTGGAAATAGTCGCGGGTCGCCTTCGCGTCGTAGCGCTCGGCAGCTCGAGCTCCCAGGATCGCCAGCGCGGCCGAGCGGTACTTCTGCTCGCGCTCGAGCTCTTCGTCGCTGCGGGTCTCCAGAGCCTGCATGTCGGCCATTGCGCCGCGCTGGTCCATCTTGATCTGCCGGGGCTTCTGCGCCATGGGCGAGACGATACCCGGGCGCCCGGCACCGCGCCGGGCGGTTATCGTGGCCGCTCGATGTTCCGTCGTTTGCGTCAACTTGCTCTCCTGCTCCTCTGCGCGCTGGCCTGCGCTGCGCCTGCAGCGGCCCAGAATTCCCCGTTCGACAGGCTTCCGAGCGCTCCGCCGCAGACGGCGCCCCCGGAGACGACGTCGAGCCCTGCGAGTTCGTCCTCTGACGGACTGAAGACCTGGCACGTCCTGCTCATCGCCGCGGCCGGACTCGTGATGATCGCCGGTACAGGCTGGTGGATCGCTCGCGATTCCCGCGGGTTTGCGCGCGCCGCTGGCCTCGATGTGGACGGCGATGCCGATCGTCCGCGCGCCGATGCGCACCAGTCGGGACGCGCAGCCAAACAACGGCGGCGCCGTCAGCGCAAAGCCGTCCGCGCGCAGCGGCGACGCAATCGCTGAACCGCTCGGCACAATCGACCCGCCGCGGCGTTACTGTGATTGCCGTGAAGGCTCTATCAAGCGGCTCTCATGGCGCCCGCAGACGGATCGCACCTCTCGTCGCGCCGCTGGCCGTCGCGTTTTGCACGGCTGCCTGGTTCGCCCCGCTCGCGTCGGCCGCGCCTCCCATCTCGACGGCGAAGCCGCCGGCCGGCGCGAAGGTTCTGAAGTATCGCTTCGGACCGTTGACGGTTCGCCCCGGGCAGAATCTCATCGACATCAACGTGCAGACGCAGCGCCCGAGCGAGAACGGATGGATCGTCGGGTTCCGCCCCGGGCTCGTCGATGCGCAGACCGGGCGTAGCCCGTCGGTCGACATTGTCCACCTCCACCATGCGGTCTGGCTGGTCGGCGAGGCGGGCCGCGGGCTCAACCCGGTGTTCGCCGCAGGCGAAGAGAAGACAGCGTTCCGCACGCCGGCGGGCTTCGGCTGGCGCTACACGACCGATCAGGCCTGGTTGATCAACCACATGCTGCATGATCTCGTGGGCTCGTCCCACTCGGTCTACATCACCTATGAGCTGTGGTTCATTCCGGACAGCGCACCCGAGGCGGCTTCCATCACGCGGATCAATACGCAGTGGATGGATATCCAAGACGGCAAGCCCTACCCGGTGTTCGACGCGCTGCGGGGTACAGGCGGCAAGGATCGCCGCTTCACCTTCCCCGATGAGGCGACGAACCCCTATCCAG
>WLNG01000190.1 GCA_009699915.1 Actinomycetota bacterium | reverse complement strand
CAGTTGCCCGAGGCCGCCGTAGCTCAGTTGGTAGAGCAGCGGGCTTTTAACCCGAAGCGCGCAGGTTCGATCCCTGCCGGCGGCATCCGCAGCGCCGGACTCAGTGCCGGAAGTGGCGGCGGCCCGTGAAGACCATCGTCCCGCCGCGCGCATCGACCGCGGCGATCACCTCGTCGTCGCGCATCGAGCCGCCCGGCTGAATGATCGCGCCGACGCCCGCATCCATCGCCGCCTCGGGGCCATCGGCGAACGGGAAAAAAGCGTCCGAGGCAAGCGAGAGACCGGTCTTCCCCTGAACCCAATCGCGGCCGGTGGCGATCTTGGCCGAGTCCACGCGGCTCATCTGGCCGGCGCCGACGCCGAGCGTCGCCTCGTCCTGCGCGATCACGATCGCGTTCGACTTCACGTGGCGGCAGACGCGCCACGCGAACAGCAGGTCGCGCCACTCGTCCTCGGTGGGGGCGCGCTGCGTGACGACCTTCAGGCCCTCGCGCTCGGCGATCACGCTGTCGCGGTCCTGGACGAGCAGCCCGCCTTCGACCTGACGGATGTCGAGGTCGGTCTGCCCGCGGTGGCGGCGTTCCTCGTCCATCAGCAGGCGCACGTTGGGCTTGACCGTGAGCAGCTCAAGCGCGTCGTCGTCGAACTCAGGCGCGACCAGCACCTCAATGAACTGCTCTGCGAGCGCCTGCGCGAGCGCCAGGTCGACCGTCTGGTTGAGCGCGATGATTCCGCCGAACGCGCTGACCGGATCGCCTGCGAACGCCTTGCGGTAGGCCTCGAGCGGCGTGTCCGCGAGCGCCGCACCGCACGGGTTGTTGTGCTTGACGATCACGCAGGCCGGGCGATCGTCGCCGAGCTCGTGCAGCACCGAGCGGGCGCCATCGAGATCGAGGATGTTGTTGAACGAGAGCGACTTGCCGTGCAGCTGGCGCACCTTGGTGAGCACGCCGCGTCGCGTGCCGATCTCCGTGTAGAAGGCCGCGCGCTGGTGCGGGTTCTCGCCGTACGGCAGGTCCATCGCCTTCTCGTAGGCGCGGATGTGGAGATCCGGGAGATCCTCGTGCTGCTCGGAGAACCAGCGCGTGATCGCCGTGTCGTAGCGCGCTGTGTAGGCGAATGCCTCGGCGGCCAGCGACTCGCGAGTGCCCAGCGAGAGCGTGCCGTCCGACTCGCGCAGCTCGGCGAGCACCGCGTCGTAGGACTCGGGGCTGGTGACGACCGCCGCGAAACCCGCGTTCTTCGCGGCCGCACGAATCATCGTCGGCCCGCCGATGTCGATGTTCTCGATCGCCTCATGCCGTGGTACTCCCGGCCGCGCGACGGTGCGCTCAAACGGGTAAAGATTCACGCAGACGAGATCGACGAACTCGATCTCATGCTCGGCTGCCTGGCTCAGATGCTCCGGGTTGTCGCGCAGCGCCAGCAGGCCGGCGTAGAGACGCGGGTTGAGCGTCTTGACCCGTCCGTCCATGATCTCCGGAAAGCCGGTGAGATCATCGATCGAGCGCACCTCAAGACCCGCCTCGCGCAGTGCCGTCGCAGTGCCGCCGGTCGAGACCAGCTCGACCCCGAGCTCGGCGAGCCCGCGTGCGAAGTCCTCGATGCCGCGCTTGTCGGAGACCGACAGGAGCGCGCGGGCGACGCGCACCTCGCCTGGCTGCGTCAGCTGGGATGTTGAGTCGGCGGCGATGGGCGCAGGCTATCGAGCGGGGCGGGCGAGCAGCCGCACCGCCTCGGGAAGCAGCTCGTGCTCGACCGGCTGGATCAGCGCGTGGAGCGCGGCGGCGTCCGCGCCCTCGGGGACCGCGACCGCGCGCTGGAGCAGCACCGGGCCTGTGTCGATGCCGGCGTCCACGAGGTGCACCGTCACGCCGGTGACCTTGACGCCGTACGCGATGGCCTGCTCGATCGCGTGGATGCCGGGAAAGGCGGGCAGCAGCGACGGGTGGACGTTCACGATCCGGTCGGGGAACCGGTCGATGAACGCGGCATCGAGCAGCGCCATGTAGCCGGCCAGGACGACGAGTTCCACACCTCGCTCCTCGAGCCATTCGGCCATCGCCGCGTCACGGGCAGGGCGGTCCGGGTGCTCGACAAGCGGAAAGGCGGCGGTCTCGACACCGGCGGCCCGGGCGATCTCCAGCACCGGGGCATCGACGCGATCGCAGATCACCGCGACGATCTCCACCTCGCGTCCGTGAACAGTGTCGAGCAGGGCGCGCAGGTTGCTGCCGCGGCCGGAGGCGAGCACCGCGACCCTCATCGCCCACCCCCGAGCGTCAGCTTCGGGAAGCGGCCGCCGGTCGAGACCAGACGGCCCTCGTCGAGCAGCTCGTCCACGCGCGCGAGGAGATCGTCGGCCCGCAGCCCGGAGAAGGCCCCATAGGCCGGGAGGCCGTCATAGCCGTTGCGCGCCACGACCTGCGAGCGCCCACCGCGCAGGATCTCCACCGTCCGGGTGCGCCCGACGCCGGGACGGGCGCTTGCGACGACCTCGAAGATCGCCTCATCGAGCAGACCCGCGTCCACCGGCGGCCCGGCCGGCCTGCGCGCAGGCGCGGAGCCGCCCCTTGACCGGCCCTTCGCGCTGCCCGCGGCGGCCTCAATCCCCGCGACGTCGCCGACCGCGGCCTGCGGGGCGCAGACGTCGCAGCAGGGAACCTCCGCGGCGGGCGCCGCAGCGTCGCCGAAGTGCCGCAGCACGACCGCACGCCGGCACTCGTCACCCTCGACGAACGCCCACATCGCGCGGTACTGACGCCAGCGCGCCTTGATCGCATCGGCCGCCGAGGTTCGGCAGGCAGCGCGGGCACGCCCGTCGTACGGCGCCGCGATCCGGCCGCGAACGCGATCCACCGGGGCCGGTGCGGGCACGATCACGCCCGCGCGCACGAGGTGCCCGACGATCGCGCGGACCTGATCCTGATCGGCGCCGAGCTCGCGGGCATCGACGTCCACCCGGTCATCCTGCGCCGACCCGACGAGCCGCTCTGCGGCGCGATCGAGTGCCGCGTCGGAGAGCTCCGAGCGCTCGATGAAGTGCACGTGCAGGCCCTTGTCCTTCGCCTGTGCGAGCAGCAGCGCGCGCGCCGGTCGCCCGTCACGCCCCGCGCGTCCGGCCTCCTGGTACCAGGCCTCCAGCGAAGGGGGAACGCTGATGTGGACGACCGACCGCACGTCGGCCTTGTCCACCCCCATGCCGAAGGCGTTCGTCGCGACGACGACCGGCACCTCGCCGTCCATGAAGCGTCGCTGCACCGTCGCGCGACGGTCACGCGGCAGCCCTGCGTGGTAGGCGAGCGCCTCGACCCCGAGTGTGGCGCTGAGCTCGCGTGCGGTCTGCTCGCACTGCGCGCGCGTGCCCGCGTAGACGATCGCCGGCCGCGAGCGCGGATCCTCCAGCGCCGCCACCAGGCGGGCGGAGACCTCGGCGCCGGAGCGGCAGCCGAGCACCGCGAAGGTGAGGTTGGGGCGGTCGAAGCCCGTGGCCACCCGCACCGGCTCGCGCAGGCCCAAGCGCAGCTCGAT
>WLNG01000019.1 GCA_009699915.1 Actinomycetota bacterium | reverse complement strand
ATGACGACTGCGACGCTCGCGCAGGTCACGAACCTGCTGGCGATCGTGAGCGCCCCCGCTCCGGAGACCGCGACGATCCGCCGCGTCGAGGTACTGCTGCTGCAGCCGCAGGTCGTGATGGTCGTCGTAATCACCTCCACCGGCGGTGTCTCCAAGCGCCTGGTCACCTTCCCGGAGGCGGTCGATGCCGGGATCGTCGGCTGGGCGGGGGAGTACCTCAACGAACGTCTCGTCGGTTTGGGGCTTGGCGCGCGGATGGTGAACTCGCGCTTGCAGGACCCCTCGCTCGGGGTCTGGGAGCAGCGCTTCCTGGAGGCGCTCGGACCGGCGTTCGCGGAGCTCTCAGCGACGCAGGAGGACACGGTCTACGTCGAGGGAGCCGCACGGCTGCTCGCGGCAGACCGGCTCCAGGACCTCGCGCAGATCAATGAGCTCGTCACGGCACTGGAGCGTCGCGTCGCGCTGCTCGGCGTGCTGCGCGTCGCACTCGGCGAGCGCGGCGTCCTCGTGCGGATCGGCAGCGAGAACGAGCTGCCCGCGCTGCGCTCGCTCAGCGTCGTCGCAGCCGGCTACGGGCTGCCGCAGCGCAAGCTCGGAACGGTTTCGGTGATCGGTCCCGTGCGCATGGATTACGGCGAGGCGATCGCGACGGTGCGCGAGGCCGCGGTCCAGCTCTCGCGGTACGTCGAGGACGTCTACGACCGCTAGCCTCGCCGGGCGATGGCGGCCGTCTCCCGAGATCCATATGAGGTGCTCGGCGTCCCTCGGGACGCCGATGAGGCACAGATCAAGAAGGCCTTTCGCCGCCTGGCGCGCGAGCTGCATCCGGACGTCAATGCCCACGACCCGGAGGCCGAGGGGAAGTTCAAGGAGGCTGCCGAGGCCTACGAGATCCTCTCGCACCCGGAGCGGCGCGAGACCTACGATCGCTTCGGCCATGAGGGGCTGCGCAGGGGCGGGATGGGCCCGAACTTCGAGGGCTTCGGATCGATCAGCGATCTCTTCGACGCCTTCTTCGGCGGCAGCGGGGGTCGTGGGGCGCCGGGCGGACCGGTGCGCGGCGACGACGCACTCGTCGGAGTCGAGATCACGCTCCGCGAGTCCGCGGCCGGGACGACATCTGAACTGCGCTTTGAGGCCGTAGACAGCTGCGAGCGCTGCGCGGGTGGCGGCGCCGAGCCGGGGACGCAGTTGCGCTCCTGTGATCGCTGCGGCGGTGCCGGAATGCTGCAGACCGTCGCCCAGTCCCCGTTCGGCCAAGTCGTGCGCAACCGACTCTGCGACGCGTGCGGCGGCACCGGCGCGATCCCCGACCAACCGTGTACCGGATGCGACGGCCGCGGGCGGCTCGTGGGCGTGCGTCGGCTGGAGGTCTCGATCCCGGAAGGCATCGCGGACGGCCAGCGCATCCGTCTGGCCGGGCGTGGGCATGCCGGTGAGCGGGGCGGATCGCCGGGCGACCTCTTCGTCCAGGTGCAGGTCCAGCCCGATCCCCATCTCGTGCGCGACGGTGACGACCTCGTCACCGTGGTCGACGTCGCGGCACCGCTCGCCGCGCTCGGGGCCACCCTGCAGGTTCCGGCGCTCGATGGCGATCAGGAGCTCGAGATTCCCGCCGGGACGCAGCCCGGTGAGGTGCTCACGATCCGCGGACTCGGGATGCCCGAGCTACGTCGGCCGAGCCGACGCGGTGATCTGCGCGTACTCGTCAACGTGATCGTCCCGCGCCGCCTCACCGACGCGCAGCGCGAGCTCGCCCAGCAGCTCGTCGATTCGATGACCGAGGACAATCTGGGAGAACCCGAAGGGCTCACGACGCGCCTGCGACGTCTCCTCGGCGGCCGCCGGTGATCCGCCTCGCGCTGCGCGTCCGCCGCGAGCAGGCGGAACTCGTGCTCGCCGAGCTGCTGGACCTCGCACCTTCGGGCGTCGAGGAGCGTGAGCTGCCCGGCGGGATCATCGAGTACGCGGTCTACGGCGCTCCCGGCGAGCTGCCGGAGCTGCCGGCGCTGGAGGCCGTCGCCGGTGAGGCCCTGGTCGAGATCTCGACCGAGGAGATCGCCGATGACTGGCACGAGCGCTGGCGGGCATTCCACCGCCCCGTGACGATCGCCGCGCAGCGGCTCGGTGCGCCCGGGCTGCGGGTGCGACCGCCGTGGGAACCTGCGGATCCGGACGGCGGATACGACGAGCTCGTGATCGATCCCGGACGCGCCTTTGGAACCGGAGCCCATGACACCACGCGCCTCTGTCTGGAGCTGCTGCTCGGTCTCGAACCGGCGGGCGCGGTCGCCGACGTCGGTTGTGGGTCGGGCGTCCTGGGAATCGCGGCTGCCCGCCTGGGATGGGACCCGGTGACCGGCCTCGATCACGAACTGGAGTCGGTCGAGGCGACCCGCGAGAACGCTGTGGTCAATGGCGTCGCGATCCAGGTCGAGCGATTTGATCTGCTGCTCGACGGCCCTGCGCCCGCCGCGCCGACGGTGCTCGCGAACCTCGTGCGCCCGCTGCTGCTCGCCGTCGCTCGGACGGGCTTCCGCGAGGGTCTCGTTCCGCGGACGCTGATCGCCAGCGGACTGCTCGTGCATGAGGCTGACGAGGTCGCCGCGGCCTTCCGTGAGGCGATGGGCCTCCAGGAGGAGCGCCGCCTGATCGGCGGCGAGTGGGCTGCGCTGCAGCTGCGCAGCTAGGAGAGGATCTCGCGGCTGCCGCGCCCGGCTTCCAGATGGACGATCAGGCGCTGCGCCGCGGCCTGCGGTTCGTCCGGTCCGTCGGGCGCCAGATCGGTGCGCACCCAGCCGGGATCGAAGCCGAAGACGCCGATCCCCGCAGCCTCCTGTCGGAGCGTCTGCGTGAGCGACTCGAGCGCGGCCTTCGATGCTGCGTAGGCGGCCATGCCACGTCGCCCTCCACTGACCTGCGGGGCAACGACGTTCGCGATCACGCCGGCGCCACGCTCGCGCATGCCAGGGAGCAGGGCGCAGGCGAGCATCAGCGGGCTGAGCGCATTCACCTGAAACGAACGGTCGAGATCCTCGAGCGCGATCTCAGTCACGGGGGCGTCGATCCGCACGCCGGCGTTGTTCACGAGTACATCGACTCGCCCGTGGGTCGCCAGCACCTCATCGGCGAGCTGCAGCGCATGCGCAGGATCGGAGAGATCCACGCGGTGGATCGAGGCCGCACCGAGCTCCTGCATCAGCTCGGTCCGGCGCGCCGCCACAGCCACGGTCGCCCCGCAGGCGGCGAGCTCACGCGCGAGTGCAGCGCCGATTCCGGAGGACGCGCCGGTGACGAGAACGACACTTGAGGAGAGGGTCATCGTCACCGATACGGGCTCGGAGCCCGCGCGGCTCAGCGCGAGAGAGTGCACAGACGGCGCGTCCGGCATACTCTGACGCAGAGGAGCGCCGCCGCCCGACGTCGAAAGAGGACCAGATGAGCATGAAGAAGACCCTCGCCCCCCGACTGATCGCCCTCGCTGCCGTCGCCGCGCTCGCAGGCGGTGTTCTCGCCGCTTGCGGAAGCGACAATGCCACCGGCCCGAGCAAGCAGGAGGTCGCCGAGGCGACCGGCAACTCGCCGACGCGCACACTCTCCGAGGCCCCGGCGCAGACGACGACCGAGGCCGCCCCCGAGCAGACGACGACTCAGGTGGCCGCGGTCGACGGTAAGGCCGTCTTCACGGAGAACTGCGCCGGCTGTCACACGCTCAAGGCGGCCGGCTCGAACGGCATGGTCGGTCCGGTCCTCGATCAGGCAAAGCCGGCCGAGGCGTTGGTGGTGACGCGGGTCACCAACGGCAAGGGGGCCATGCCGGCCTTCAGCGGGCAGCTCGACGAGGCGCAGATCACCGCCGTCGCCAAGTACGTCGCCGAGAACGCCGGCGCCTAGCCCCCGCCGCTCGCGCCCGGTCGGTCCGTCGCCCTATGATGGCGACGGATGACGCTGACGGATACGGTCAAGCAGGATCTCACCACGGCCATGAAGGCTGGCGAGAAGGACCGTGACGGCACGCTCCGGCTGGTCCTCTCCGAGCTGCAGAAGGACGCGAAGGAGGGGCCGGGCGATGAGCTCGCCGTGCTGCGCCGCGAGCGCAAGCGGCGCCTGGAGGCCGCAGTCGCCTTCCGTGACGGCGGCAGGACCGATCTCGCCGACGCCGAGCAGGCGGAGGCCGAGATCATCGAGGCCTATCTGCCGGCCGAACTCGGTGATGAGGAGCTGCGCGGCATCGTGCAGGCAGCGATCGAGCAGACCGGCGCTGCCACGCCGCAGGATGTCGGCCAGGTTATGAAGGCAGCGATGGTCGTCGTCGCCGGACGCGCCGACGGAAAGCGCGTCTCGGCGATGGCGCAGGAGGCGCTGCGGCCCTGATGCGCAGAACGATCGAGATCTCGAATGAGGCCGCGGCGGCCCTCTCCGGAGCGCACGACGAGGTGCTGCGCCAGCTTGAGACCCACTGCGCCTGCGAGGTTTTCCTGCGCGGCAACGTCATCACGCTCGACGGGGATTCAGTCGCCGTGGAGGCTGCCGCCAAGGTCATCGGCGAGCTGGCGAGCCTCGCCGAGAATGGGCACGAGATCGCCGGCGGCACGATCACCGCAGTCACCGACGCGCTCGATCATCACGCCGATCCCGCTGAGATCCTCGATGACGTCGTCTGGCGCCATAGAGGTCGCCGGATAGCTCCGAAGACGGTCAACCAGAAGCGGTACGTCGACTCGATCCGTCGCAACACCGTGACCTTCGGCATCGGACCTGCCGGAACCGGCAAAACCTTCCTCGCGGTCGCCGCAGCTGCCGCCGCGCTGTCGCGGCGTGAGGTCAATCGGATCATTCTCACTCGTCCCGCGGTCGAGGCCGGGGAGCGCCTCGGGTTCCTTCCCGGCGATCTGATGGCGAAGATCGATCCGTACCTGCGGCCGCTCTTCGACGCGCTGAACGACATGCTCGATCCCGAAAAGGTCTCGGCGCATCTCGAGAAGGGCGTGATCGAGGTGGCGCCGCTGGCCTTCATGCGCGGCCGCACGCTGAACGATTCGTTCGTGATCCTCGATGAGGCGCAGAACACGACGCCCGAGCAGATGAAGATGTTCCTGACGCGGCTCGGCTTCAACTCGAAGATGGTCATCACCGGTGACATCACGCAGGTCGATCTCCCGCGTGAGCAGTCCTCCGGATTGGTCGTCGTCGGAGAGATCCTCGCCGGCCTCGAGGACATCGATTTCGTGCGCTTCGGCGGCGAGGACGTCGTGCGCCACCGGCTCGTCCAGCGGATCGTCGAGGCTTACGGAACCCACGCCGAACGTCTGGCGCCGGAGCTGCGGTCCGCGGAACGCGACCGCAAGCGCGCCTGACCCGCATCGTGCTTGAGGTCGAGATCATCGGAGAGCAGGGCGTGGCCGGAGCGCCGATCCCCGCCGAGGTCGGGCGGTTGCTGTCGCTTGCCTTCGCCTCTGCCGGCATCGAGGTCGGGCACGTCGCCGTCGAGTACGTCGATGCCGAGCGGATCGCACAGTTGAACGAGCAGTACCGCGGCAAGGCCGAGCCGACCGACGTTCTCTCGTTCCCCATCGACGAGGCCGAAGCGCTCGCCGGCCCCCCAGAGGCGCGCGAGCTTGGAGACATCTTGATCTGCCCCGAGCACACGGCGGACCTGCGCGAGGCGATCGTCCACGGTGGCCTACACCTCGTCGGGATGGACCACGAAACCGATAACGGCGAGATGCTCGCGCTGCAGGCCGAGATCCTCAGCTGGTGACGACGCGCGCCGGATTCATCGCCCTCGCCGGGCGCCCGAACGTCGGCAAATCGACGCTCGTCAACGCGATCGTCGGGACGAAGGTCGCGATCGTCTCAGACAAGCCGCAGACGACGCGGCGCGCGATCCGCGGGGTCGCGACGAGCAACGATCTACAGCTCATCCTCGTAGATCTCCCCGGGGTGCAGCGACCGCGCGACGAGCTCACCCGCCGCATGCAACGGCGCGTCGAGCTCGAACTGTCCGGTTCTGATGCGGTTCTGATGATGCTCAATGGCGCCGAGGGCGTCGGGCCCGGGGACCGTTGGATCGCCGCACAGCTTGAGCAGAGCGACATTCCAGTGGTGCTCGCCGTGAACAAGGTGGACCGCCTGCGCCCAGCGCGGATCGCCGAGGTCCTGATCGAGGCTGCGGCGCTCGGCGTTGGCGATGACATCTTTCCGATCAGCGCGCGCACCGGCGATGGAGTCCAGGAGCTGATCACGCATCTGGGCACTCTTGTTCCGGAGGGACCGATGCTCTTCCCGCCTGAGGATCATTCGGATCAGCGCCGCGAGACGCTGCTCGCCGAGCTCGTTCGCGAGCAGGTTCTGCGACGGACCTTCGAGGAGGTTCCGCACGCCGTTGAGGTGCAGGTCGAGGAGATCGACGAGTCCCGCGACGATCTCACGACCGTTCGGGCCCGCGTCTGGGTGGAGACCGAGTCGCAGAAGGGGATCCTGATCGGCGCCGGCGGATCGATGATCAAGAAGATCGGAGCCGGTGCGCGCAAGGAGCTTGAGCGCGAGCTCGGCACGCAGGTCCACTTGGAGCTCGCGGTTCGCACGCGGCGCGGCTGGCGGGGCGACGAGCGGCTGCTCGATCGCCTCGGCATCGAGTAGCGCGGCTGTGCGCAGCGTCTCCGGGTACCGTGTCACGACCGTGGGCACGCCCCTCGAGATGACGGTCGAGCAGGCATATCGCCGCTGCGCTCGCATGCAGCTGCACCGCGATCCCACCTACTGGTGGGCGGTGCAGATGCTTCCTGCCGATCGCAGGCCCGGACTGCATGCGCTGTACGGGTACGTGCGCGGCGCCGACGACATCGCGGACGCACGGGTCGCCTGCGCCGACCGGCGCGCCGCGCTGGACGCCTGGCAGCGAGAGCTGGAGGACGGCCTTGCCGCCGGCCGCTCGTCGCACCCGGTGATTGCCGCGCTCGTCGACGCAGGCCCGCGCTACGGGCTCGCGCTCGGACGGCTCGGGCGCTACATGGACTCGATGCGCTCCGATTGTGAGGAGCTCGTCCGGATGCGCAGCCAGGAGGAGCTGGATCGCTACATGGAGGGGACGGCCGGCGTCGGTCCGGTCGTCACGCCGCTCCTTGACGCCCCGCCTTCTGCCGAACAACGGCTCCAGCGCCTTGGCGTCGCCTTCCAGCTCGCGAACCTAATCCGTGACGTGCGGCTGGACTGGGAGCTCGGACGCATCTACCTCCCCGGCCTGAACGAGGAGGACCTTGAGCGGGGCGTGGCGACGGCGCGCATGCGCGAGCATGTGGCGGGGCAGGTCGCTCGCGCGCGCGAGCTCTTCGCCGATGCCGAGCCGCTGGCGGTAACGCTCCCGTCGCGGGTCCGTCGTGGCGTGCGGATCGCCGTGACGGTCTACTCCGGCGTGCTCGATCGGATCGAGCGGCACGGGTGCGACGTGCTCACCTCTCCCACCGGACCGGGCGCATGGGCGATCGCGCGCGCCTCTGCCGAGGCGCTGCGGCGATGACGGTCCGGGCGACGACCCGGGGCGCACAGCGCGCATCGCTCGATGGAACGCGTGCGGACGTCCTCATCTGCGGCGCGAGCTTCGCCGGCCTAGCGGCCGCACGCGAGCTCGCTGGAAGCGGCGCCACGGTCCTGGTGCTCGACCGCTATGAGATCGGCGAGCGCCAGACCTCTGCCTGCGCCTGTCCGCGGCCGTGGATGGAATACATGGGTGTCGAATCGTCGATTCGGCAGGAGCTCCCCTTCATGCGCTTCGCGACCCCCCACGGGAGCGTGCGCTACCGGCTCCCGTGGTCGTGGGCTGCGTTCGACTATCGCGACCTCTGTGACCGGCTCTGGGAGCAGTGCGCAGATGCCCGTTTTGAGACCGCGGTCGTGGAAGGCCTCGGCGGATGTGACGAGGCTGGCGACCTGGTGGTGCAGACCGACCGTGGCCTAGTCCGCGCTCCGCTCGTCCTTGACGCGCTCGGCTGGAAGCGCGTGCTGGGGAGCGCGCGCCATCAGCCGCCCGAAGCGCCGCTGACGCGCGCGCTTGAGGTGCACCCGCCGCACGATGGCTCAGGCGACGCGCTCGAGGTCTGGGTCGAGCGCGAGACGGTGCGCCGTGGCTATGCATGGCGCGTGCCGGCCGGTGGTGAGGCCCGAATCGGCGTCGCCTCGTACGAGCCCCGCGACCACGTCCGCGACCCCGTTGTCGAGCATGTGACACAGCTCGGCGGCACGGCCGTCGGGTTTCAGGGCAACTGGGTTCCGCATCGCCTGCGCCCGGCGGCTGAGGACGACGTCTTCTTCGCCGGTGACAGCGCGGGTCACTGCTTCCCGCTATCGGCCGAAGGGATCCGCACCGCGTTCTACTTCGGGCTCGTCGCCGGGCGCGCGATGCGTGAGGTCCTGGGCGGATCGGCGACGCGCGCTCAGGCGCTGCGCGGCTACGCGGCCTTCAGCGACAGGCACGGGAGGGCTTTTGGTCTCGCGGCCCGTCTCCAGCAGCTGATCCCGGCGCTGCCGCCGCGCCTGTTGACGGCTGTGCTGCGCGTGATCGGGGTCCAGCCCCTGGTCGACCGATCGTTCGGGTGGTACCTGCGTCAGGCCCACCCGGACGGTCTGCCGCAGCAGGTTTCCCGGCAGTAACGCTCAGCGGTGCGAGAATCAGCCTCCATGGAGATCCGCTACGACGATCAGGGGCTCGTTCCCGTCGTGATTCAGGACTGGGAGACCGGTGACGTCCTGACGCTGGCATACGCCAACGAGCAGGCCGTGCGCCTGACGCGCGAGACCGGCGAGGTGCACCTCTGGTCGCGCTCGCGCGGGGAGCTGTGGCACAAGGGGGCGACGAGCGGCAACGTCCAGCGCGTGCGTGCGCTGCGCCTGGACTGTGACGGTGATGCGCTGCTCGCGCTTGTCGAGCCCGCCGGGCCCGCCTGTCACACCGGCGAGCGAACCTGCTTCCACGGGGGCGAAGTCGAACCGGCCGCGCCGTTCGAGGTGCTCTCCGGGCTTGAGCGCACGCTCGAGCTGCGGGCGATCGAGCGGCCGCAAGGCTCCTATACCGTCGAGCTCCTCGACGATCCGGCCCTCGCGGGGGAGAAGGTGCGCGAGGAGGCCGAGGAGGTCACTCGTGCCGCCCGCGAGGAGACCGACGACCGCGTGGACGAGGAGTCCGCCGACCTGCTCTACCACCTCATCGTCCTGATGCACGGGCGCGGCCGGCGCCTGGGCGACGCCACCCGCGTGCTGCTCGGACGCCGCCGCTGACATCCTGTCTGATGCCGTGAGCGACGCAAGCGCGCAGCGCCTGATGATCGAGCCCTCCCTGGAGGAGGTGCGAACGCTCGCCGAGCGGTACACGCTCGTGCCGCTGCGACACAGCTTCATCGACGACTGTGAGACCCCTGTCTCCGCCTTCCTGAAGCTGCGCGAGGCCTCGCCCGACCTGCCGGCCTTTCTGCTCGAATCCGCCGAGCAGGGTCAGCGGGTCGGTCGCTACAGCTTCATTGGAATCCGGCCGCGCTCGGTCCTGCGTTGGTCGCTCGGTGATCCCGGGGATCCGTATGCGCTTGCCGCAGCCGAAGTTGCCCGCTGGCAGCAGGCGCCGCTTCCCGATCTGCCGCCGTTCGCCGGCGGTGCAGTGGGCTACTTCGGTTACGACCTCGTGCGCACCGTCGAACCGCTCGGCCCGCCGAACCCCGATCCGGTTGGGCTGCCCGACATGGCGCTGATGCTCAGCGACGTGCTGGTGGTCTTCGACCATCTCAAGCACACCGTGAGCATTCTTGTGAACGTCTTTGCGGAGGAGGGTGCGGACATCGATGCGGCGTACGAAGACGCCGCGGTGACGATCGCCCAAGTGCGCGCGCTGCTCGATGGCCCGGTCCCGCGCCATCCTGAGCGCGCGACTGCGGCCAGCGCTCCCGACTTCAGCTCCAATCTTGACCGCGACGCCTTCGAGGGGATCGTCGAGCGCATCATCGAGTACGTCCATGCAGGCGACGCCTTCCAGGTCGTCCCGAGCCAACGCTGGTCTGCGCAGATCGACCTCGACCCGTTCGCGATCTATCGCGGTCTGCGTGTGGTCAACCCCAGCCCGTACATGTATTTCCTCGACTACGGCGATTTCCAGATCGTCGGTGCGAGCCCCGAACCCCTGCTCACGGTGCACGGACGCACGGCCTCCACGCGACCGGTCGCCGGAACGCGGCCGCGCGGGGCAGATCCCGAGGAGGACGACGCGATCGCGCAGGGCCTACTCGAGGACGAGAAGGAACGCGCAGAGCACGTGATGCTCGTCGACCTCGGCCGCAACGACCTCGGCCGCGTCTGCGAGTACGGGAGCGTCCACGTCGACATGTTCATGGCGATCGAGCGTTACTCACACGTCATGCACATCGTCTCTTCGGTCTCCGGGACGCTGCGCCCGGAGGTCGGGCCGATGGACGCCCTTCGCGCGGTCCTGCCCGCGGGGACGCTCTCCGGTGCGCCGAAGGTCCGCGCGATGCAGATCATCGACGAGCTTGAGCCGGTGAAGCGCGGTGGCTACGGCGGGGCGATCGGCTACCTGAGCTACACGGGCGATCTGGACACCTGCATTCACATCCGCACCGTCGTCGTCAAGGACGGACAGGCCCACATCCAGGCCGGCGGCGGGACGGTCGCGGACGCGAGGCCCGAGTACGAATACGAGGAGTCGGTGAACAAGGCGCGCGCCGTGCGCGGCGCGATCGAGTTGGCAGCGACACAGGCGGACTGGTCGTGAAGGTCCTGATCATCGACAACTACGACTCGTTCACCTACAACCTCGTGCAGGAGCTCGGGGAACTCGGTGCGACGATCGAGGTGGTGCGCAACGATGCCGCCACGGTCGACGAGTTGCTCTCGCACCGGCCCGACCGTGTCGTCGTATCGCCCGGTCCGTGCACGCCCGACGATGCCGGGATCTCGCTCGAGGTCGTTCGCCGCTTCCCTCAGGAGGGCATCCCGCTGCTCGGGGTCTGCCTCGGGCACCAGTCGCTGGCTCAGGCCTTCGGAGCGACGGTCGTCCGGCACGAACCGGTCCACGGCAAGACGACGACGATCGAACACGACGGCCGCACGATCTACGAGGGACTTCCGTCTCCGCTCGTCGTCGGGCGTTACCACTCGCTCGTGGTCGATCCCGACACCCTCCCGCCCGAGCTCGAGGTGTCGGCCCGCGGCGGCGGCGTGATCATGGGCATTCGCCATCGTGAGCTCCCGGCGGAGGGCGTGCAGTTTCATCCGGAGTCGGTCCTGACCGACTCCGGCATGCAGATGCTCGAGCGCTTCCTGCGAGACGCAACGGCCTGACGGCACCCGGCATGCGACGTTCGATCCTCGCGGTGGTGCCGGCTCTTCTTACGTGCGTCACGCTCGCTGCCTGCGGTGGAGGCGACCCCGTCCCAGCCGCGACCGTTCCGGCCGACGGGACACTGACGATCTACTCATCGCTGCCGTTGCGTGGCGGCCTGCGGCCGCAGACGCTCGCCGTCCAGCAGGGGATCCGGCTGGCGCTCGAGGAGCATCGCGCGCGCGCGGGCGGACGGTCGATCCGCTACGTCCCGCTCGACGATTCCGAGCCTGAGGCCGCCGCGTGGACGCCGGGGCAGGCCGCGGCCAACGCCCGCCTCGCGGTGGAGGATCCGAGCACGATCGGCTACATCGGCGACCTTGAGTCCGGTGCCTCCGCGGTCACCATCCCGATCCTGAACGCGGCCGGGATCGCGCAGATCTCTCCCTCCAACACGTACGTCGGTCTTACAACGGCGGAGCCCGGGTCGATGAAGGGCGAGCCGGACAAGTACTACCCGTCGGGCCGCCGCACCTTCGTTCGGCTGGTCCCGCGCGACACCGTCCAAGGCGCCGCCCTCGTCTCCCAGATACGCGCCGACGGCTGCCAGCGCCCGGCGCTCGTCCACGACGACGAGCGCTACGGCGCCGGACTTTCGCGGATCATCGAGGATCGCGCCAACGCCGCCGGCGTGCAGTTGGTCGCGGACCTCTCGGTGGGCAGTCGACCAGAGGAATTGCGTGCTCAGGCGGCCGCGATCGCTGCCGACGGGGCGGACTGCGTCCTCTATGCCGGGAT
>WLNG01000189.1 GCA_009699915.1 Actinomycetota bacterium | reverse complement strand
GAGGCGAACGCACTCCTCCCGACGCGCGAAACGCTGCCGTAGGTGGGCTTGAGTCCGACGATCCCGCAGAGCGCGGCCGGCTGGCGGATCGAGCCGCCGGTGTCGGTGCCCAGTGCCCACGGCGCAAGGCCGGCCGCGACGGCGGCGGCGCTCCCGCCCGACGATCCTCCGGGGACACGGCTGCGATCCCACGGGTTCAAAACCGGTCCGAAGGCGGAGTTCTCGTTCGACGAGCCCATTGCGAACTCGTCCTGATTGGTCTTTCCGAGCAGCGTCGCCCCCGCGTCCTGGAGGCGCCGCACGACGGTGGCCGTGTACGGCGGCAGATAGCCCTCGAGGATCTTCGAGCCAGCCTGGCTCGGGACGCCTTCGGTGCAGAAGAGGTCCTTGACCGCGAGCGGAACGCCGCTCAGCGGCCCGGGCGCCGGAGCGGGAGCATCGGCGGCGACCCACGTGAAGGCGTTGAGCTCGTCGGCGGCGGCGCGTGCGCGATAGGCCTCGAAGAGCTCAGCGGCGTCAAGCTCACCGGCGGCGATCGCGTTCGCGGCCGTGGCGGCGCTCAGGTCGAGGAGCGCGGTCATCCGGCCTGCGGGCTCGGGACGAGGAAGCCACCGTCTGAGACCGCAGGCGCCTGCGCGAGCGCGACCTCGCGCGGGAGGCTCGGGCGGGGCTCATCGGCGCGCAGCGCATCGGCGGCGCCGACAACGTGGGACGTCGGCGGCACGCCGTCGAGATCGAGCTCGGTGATCGTCGCGATGTGGTCGAGGATCGTCGAGAGCTCGACGGCCATCGTTTCGACCTCCGCGTCGGTGAGCTTCAGGCGCGCAAGGCGCGCGACATGGAGAACCTCGTCACGGTCGATCATCGACCGGCGATTCTAGGGCGCGGGACGCAGCTGCGGCGGCGCGGCGCCACGGTCCACCGGCTGCGGACCGTCCGCCTGGAGCGACCACCACGCCGCGACGGTCAGCGCCGCGAAGACGCCGAGTGCCGTCCACGCAGGCCAGCGGATCGTTGCGTCTGGCTCGACGAGGACGCAGACCAGCAGGACGATGAACGCAGGCGGCGTGATGGCGGCGAGCGGCACGCCAACGCGCAGGTTCACCGAGTCCTGCACCCCGACCGCCAGCATCAAGACGACCACGAACGCGGCGACAGCGCAGCCGGCGACGAGCGCCACGACGAACCAGCCGAGCGCCGACCAGCCGGTCGTCGAAGCTCCGGGGGGTGCGCTGAACCAGTCGAGGTAGAGCAGCGCGATGAGCGCCAGCGCGCTGACGAGCAGCAGATCATCTGGAGTCCGAAGCCGCCTCATGGGTTCTCCCCCGCGGCCATGCGAGCCGCCTTGAGCGTGTTGCGCAACAGGCACGCGATCGTCATCGGACCGACGCCACCGGGCACTGGAGTAAGCGCGCCGGCGACCGCGCGCACGGCGTCGAAGTCCACATCGCCGCAGAGGCCCTCATCGGTGCGGTTGATCCCCACGTCGATCACCGTGGCGCCGGGCTTGACCCAGCTCGCCTCGACCATGCGCGGTCTCCCGACCGCGGCGATCAGGATGTCCGCGCGGGCGCAGACGGCGGGCAGGTCATGGGTGCGCGAGTGGCAGACGGTGACGGTCGCGTCGGCGGCGAGCAAGAGCTGCGCCATCGGCTTGCCGAAGAGGTTCGAACGGCCCAGGACGACGGCCTCGGCACCGCGCAGATCGGCCCCGGTCTGCTCGAGCAGGAGCATGACGCCTTCGGGGGTGCACGGCCGCAGGCCGGGTCGGCCGAGCGCAAGCAGGCCCGCGCTGGCGGCGGTGAGGCCGTCGACGTCCTTGCCTGGGTCGACCAGGCCGGTCAGCTCGACGCCATCGAGCGGCTCGGGCACCGGGAGCTGGCAGATGATCCCGCTGACCGCCGGGTCGGCGTTCAGCGCGGTGATCAGCGCCACGACCTCCTCGCGGGTCGCGGCGGCGTCCAGTCGCTGATCGAAGCCCCGGATGCCGACCTCCGCGCATGCGCGCTGCTTGCCCCCCACGTAGACGGCGCTGGCCGGGTCCTGGCCCACGAGGATCGTCGCCAGGCCGGGCGGCGCCCCGTTCCGGGCGGTGAATTCAGCGACGTCGACGGCCAGCTGCGCGCGCAGGAGTCCCGCCGCCGCCTTGCCGTCGATGATCGCCGCCTCCATGGCCGGGAGCCTACTCAGCCGCGCCGCTCGATCGGCGCGTACTCGGCCATCAGCTTGCGCTCGGAGCGATCGGACGCGAACCGCACGACGATCACCCCGCCGGGTTCGACCGCGATCACCACGCCGTCGCCGAAGGCCGCGTGCGCGACGTCCTCACCGACCCGCCAGCTGCTGCCGCCGCCGGCAGAGCCCGCGGTGTCGGCGGCGCCTGCAGACCAGCTTGTCGCGCGCGGACGAGCGCTGGCGCCCTGCGCCGTTGCGGCGCGTGCCGCTGCCCAGCCGGTGCGCGACTCCTCGCGGTCCAGCAGCTCGGGCGGCAGCTCTGCGATAAAGCGACTCGGCAGGCCGTAGGTCGCTGCGCCGAAGACGTTGCGCTGGCGCGCACAGGTGAGCGTCAGGTTGCGCATCGCACGCGTGATCCCGACGTAACAGAGGCGCCGCTCCTCCTCAATCGAGCCCTCGTCGATCGAGCGCGAATGCGGGAAGAGCCCCTCTTCACAACCGAGGATGAAGACCACCGGGTACTCAAGACCCTTCGCGTTGTGCAGCGTCATCAGCGTGACGAGCCCGGCGTCGTCCTCGCGTGAGTCGGCGTCCGCGACAAGCGCGACCTCCTGCAGAAAGATGTCGAGCCGGTCCTCATCCGGCGCCGCTGCCGCATCGAACTCGCGTGCGACCTCGACCAGCTCGCGCAGGTTGTCGAGCCGGCCCTGCGCCTCGATCGTGCGCTCGGCCTCGAGCCAGTCGAAGTAGCCGCACTCGTGCAGCACCGCGTCGAGCAGATCGCCGACAGGCACCTCCTCGGCGGCACGTGCGCGCAGCGCCTCCATCGTCTCCATGAATCGGCCCAGCGCCTTCACAGCGGCGGTTCCCAGCCCGGGGACCTCAGCGGGCTTCGCGGCCGCGTCCCAGATGCTGATCCCCATCGTGTTCGCGTGCGAGAGGACCCGCGCGAGCGACGTCTGCCCGATACCGCGGCGCGGCGTGTTCGCGACGCGCTGGAAGCTGACGGCATCCTGCGGGTTGGCCAGCAGCGTCAGGTAGGCGATCGCATCCTTGACCTCGGCGCGCTCGTAGAACTTCGTGCCGCCGATGATCTGGTACCCGATCTCCTGGCGCACGAGCGTGTCCTCCAGAACCCGGGACTGCGCGTTCATCCGGTAGAAGACCGCGATCTCGCTGCGCGACTGGCCCTCGTCGACCAGCCGTTCGATCTCCCCGACGACATAGCGGGCCTCCGCGTGCTCGTCGCCGAGCTCACGCACCACGATCGGATCGCCGACGCCGAGCTCGGTGAAGAGCGTCTTGGGCATCTGGTTGCGGTTGTGCGCGATCACCGCATTGGCGGCGTCGAGGATTGTCTGCGT
>WLNG01000188.1 GCA_009699915.1 Actinomycetota bacterium | reverse complement strand
GATTCCCTCAGCACCGCGAGGCGCTTCGGGCAGGGTCGCCGCGTCCGGTTTCCCCACGGGGTAGAGGGTCGGACGGAACGACTCAATCCTAGCGGTCTGGCACCGCAGCGGCTGCGCGGGCCAGTGCAAGCGCGAGGTCCGCGGGCAGCGGTGAGGTCACATCGACGCGGCCAATCCCGGCCGGATGATCGAAACACAGCCGCGTGGCGTGCAGGAACTGCCGTTCTAAGCCGTAACTCCCAGCGGTCCCGTAGCTGGGGTCACCGACGACCGGGTAGCCGATCGCGCGCAGGTGCGCGCGGATCTGATGGGTGCGGCCGGTCTCAAGCGTCACGCGCAGGAGCGTCGTCTGCGCGAGCGCCTGCTCCAGCCGGAAGTGCGTTCGCGCCTCCCTGCCGTCATCGGTGTCGGTCGAGATCAACGTGCGGTCTCGGCGATCGCGCCCGAGCGGTGCGTCGATGGTGCCGCTGCGCGCCGGCGGGCGTCCTTCCACGAGGGTCAGATACTCGCGAGTGATCTGACGGCGCTGCAGCATCGCCTTGAGCGTGCGATGCGTCTCCTCGTCACGCGCGACGACGAGCAGCCCCGAGGTGTCCTTGTCGAGCCGGTGCACGATGCCCGGACGTTCCCGCTCGTCGCCGCCGGCGGCCCTCCCGGCAAGCGCCTGGACGAGCGTCCCGCTGGCATGCCCCCTTGCGGGGTGAACGACGACGCCGGCAGGCTTGTCGACCACGAGCAGGCGATCGTCCTCATAGGCGATCCGCAACTCGGCAGGATGCTCGGAGCGATCGGGCTCGGCGCGGCGGTCCTCTTCTGCGACTGCGATCCGCTCTCCCTCGGTAACGCGGTGCCGTTTGGGAACGACCGCTCCGCCGACCGTCACCAGACCCTGGTCGATCAGCCGCTGCGCCCGGCTGCGCGACCCGAGCGGCCCCGCCAGGACTGCGTCGAGGCGCATGCCGTCGTGTTCAGCCTCCGCCAGCAGCTCCATCGGCGATCTTCCCCGGGGCGTCGGCGCGGTTCTTGCGCCTCGCATCCCGCTCGACGACAACCAGCAGCAACACGACACCGACGGTGATTGCGACATCCGCGAGGTTGAACGCGGGCCAGTGCGGAAGCTTGACGAAATCGGTGACGGCGCTGGAGTGCAGGCGATCGATGACATTGCCGAGCGCGCCGCCGAGGATCAGTCCGCTCGGCAGCCAGACGAGCGGGGTCTCCAGATGCGTCGCCAAGAAGCCCAGCAGGCCGAGGACCGCGACGGCGACGACGACTGCAACCAGCACTCCCCCACCGCCGAGGCGCCCGAATGCCACGCCATCGTTCTCGACGTGCGCCAGCCGCAGCACGGAGCCAACGACGTCGCGACGCTCCCCGACAGCGAGGTTGCTGCGCACGAGCGCTTTCGCGATCTGATCGACCGCGAGCACACCCGCCATCGTCGCGAGCGTCAGCGCGACCGTGCGGCCACGGCTCACCGTCAGCCTCGGATCAAGTTGACGACGATGCCGCCGCCGATCGTCAACACGAGGATCGCGACAAGCGGGCTGAGGTCGAGTGGGCCGAGCGGCGGGATAAACCGCCTGAAGATGCGCAGATAGGGCTCACAGACCTGCCGGAGAAACTCGAGCACCGCGTTGAGCACTCGGTTGTACGGAACCCTGCCGCCGAACGAGAAGAAGAGCGAGGACAGGATGTGGACGAAGATGAGCAGGACATAGATGTTCAGGAGCGTGCCGAGGTAGTCCCCCACCTGGCCACGGGCGTCTGCAATCAGAAGCGCCCCGTGTGTCACGCCCCCGCACCGAGAACGGCGTCCATGGCGTCGTCGAAGGCGGCGCGCAAGCCACCGGCCTCGAGTGCCGCCAGACCGCGTGCCGTGACGCCGCCGGGAGAGGTGACGGCGCGGCGCACGCCGAGCGTGTCCATCTCCTCGCGCTGCAGGATCGCGACGCCGCCGGCCATGCTCGCGCCGACAAGCCGCGCGGCGACCGCCGCGGGGATCCCGGCGCGCACGGCGGCATCGATCTGCGCCTCGGCGACCAGCGCGGCGTACGCGGGGGCGACCCCCGAGACGGCCGTCAGCGCCGCCATCTGGCTTTCGGGGATCAGGAAGACCTCACCGACCTTCGCGAAGAGCGCCTGGATCGCGCTGAACGCCTCGGGTGCCTCGCCGTCGTCATCCACGAATCCGATCACCCCGGCTCCAACCTCGACGGCGGTGTTCGGCATGATCCGGAAGACCGTTGCGCCAGCGTATGCGGCGCGCACGTCGGCAAGCGCGACGCCACCGAGCAGCGAGACGATGAGCGTCCCTTGGTGGACCGCCGCTGATGCCGTTGCTGCGACGGCCGTGAGCTGAGCGGGCTTGTGACAGAGGATCACCAGATCGCTGCCGGCGATCACGTCCGCGTTCGAGGCAGCCACCGAGCCGCCGACCTGGTCGGCAAGGGTCTGCGCACGCGCAACGTCCACGTCGAAGATGCGTGCGGGCAGCCCGAGCCCACGCGCAAGCGCGCCGGCCATGTTCCCTGCACCGATCAGTCCGATCCGCATGGCAGCTCGTGGCCGTCCGCAACCTGCGACGCAGGCTGCTCAGGCCTGGTTGAAGAAGCCCTTCTCGATCAGCGACGCGCGCTCCTCCGCCGAGATCTCGACGTTCTGCGGAGTGAGCATGAAGACCTTGTCGGCGATGCGCTGCATCCCGCCGTCCAGGGCATAGGTGAGCCCGCTTGCGAAGTCGATCAGCCGCTTGCTGAGATCCGCATCGGTTCCCTGCAGGTTGAGCACGACGGGGATTCCGTCGCGAAAACGATCTGCGACCTGCTGTGCGTCGTTGAAGCTCTTGGGAATCACGAGGTGAACGCGACCGGAGCTGCGTGCGGCGCCGTTTCCCCGGGCGGGCACTGGGCGCAGGCCCGGCGCTGAGGTTGCGGGCTCCTCGTCACCGAAGATGTCGTCGATGTCGTCGCGCCGACGGCGCGAAGAGAGCCGGCGCACGTTCGGACGCTCGCGATACCGATCCTCGAGCTCGGCCTCGGGCTCATAGGGCGAGTCGTCGGCGTAATGGTCGCGGTCCTCGGCCAACCCGAAGTAGACCAGCGTGCGATGCCAAGAGTCCCGGAAAGCCATAGTCAATGGAATTTAGCCCTTTGCGTCGAATCTCCTGCAAGCTGCACGGGTTCCGGCGCGCAGGGTTCAGCGGAAGAGACGTGTTCCGATGCGCACGATCGTCGCTCCCTCCTCGACCGCCACGGCGAAGTCCTGCGTTGTCCCCATTGAAAGCTGCGTCAGTCCGCGCGCTTGAGCGAGCTCTCGCAGCAGCGCAAACCAGGGGCGGCTCGCTTCCGGCTCCGACGCGAGCGGCGGCATCGTCATCAGCCCCACCACTCGGCAGGGACAGCGTTCCATGAACGCATCGAGCTCGTCCGGCGAGATTCCGCTCTTGCCCGGTTCTCGGGCGATGTTCACCTCGACGAGGATCTCTGTCTGCGGCGTTCCGTGGCGTGCGAGCTGGGCGAGTGCAGAGTCGCTCGCCACCGAGTGG
>WLNG01000187.1 GCA_009699915.1 Actinomycetota bacterium | reverse complement strand
CCGAGACGGTCCGCGAGCGCGACGCCGTCGCTGCAGCGGCGTAGGCCCGCTGCGAACGCGTGCCCCGCGCCGATCTGCGCGGCGAGCGCGGCGGCCTCCAGCCACGCGGCCTCGGGATGGCGCCGCACCGCGCGTTCGACCTCCTGCGTCGCATTGCCAGATCGCGGTCCGTGATGGGCCGCATGCAGCGCCACCTGTACGAGCGCCGCCGACTCCTCGAGCATCTCGATCGGCTCTCCGCCGACCGACAGCGTGCGTGTCTGCGCCGCGAGCGTCCTGAATACGACCTCGGGTGCCGCGGTTGCGCCCGGGAGCGTGCGGTGAAGGTCCACCGAGACGCCGCCTGCCGAGGTCCACTCGTGGGCGTGGACGCGCCGGTGCCCGTCGAGGGCGGCGTCGCTCACGAGCGGGCGATAGCCGAGCCGCTGGAGCACACATCCCGCAGCCGCGGTGTCGCGCTCGGCGACGAGCAGGTCGATGTCGCAGTAGCTGCGCAGCTCACCGGGGTCGTAGAGCAGTGCGCTGAGCGCCGGTCCCTTCAGGAGGACCGCGCGCACCTGCGCCACACGCAGCGCGCGCACGACTACTGCGGTCTGCAGATCCACGCCGATCACGCGTGCTGCCCGTGTGCGTGCGTCGGCCTCCATTACGCCGCGAGTCTATGTCGCGCACCGCAACTCAGTCGGCGCTGCGCCGGAAGTTCACGACGGTGTCGCCGCGTTCATCGCGCAGCGTCAGTGTGTTCCCCTGCTGCTCGAACTTCCGCGCTGCTTCAAGGGCACTGAAGTACGCCTGCTCCTGTGCGGTCGCCGCCGAGTCCAGGCAGGCGCGCTCCGTCGCCGCCAGCGGGCCGAAGCGCAGCTCCCCGTCGCCGAGCTCGTATTCGCCCCCGAACGTGTTGCACCCGCCGGAGCCTTCGGCCTTGCCATCTGAGCGCAGTCGGAGGGTCAGCGTTGTCGCGGGGAGCACCGAGGTGACGGGATCCCCGGTCCGGATCGCGCTCGCCTGCCACTCACCCTCGGTCAGCGGTTGGGGGCTGCGGTAGCTCAGCAGCGCCCGACCCTGATCGTCACGCAGGACGAGGCGCCCGCCTTCGCTGGTGAAGCGACGTGTCTCGCGCAGCCCGGCCATGACGCGTCGTTCCAACGCGGCGCCCGGGCCGGTGCAGGCCATCAGCGTCGATCCGAGTTCGCCGAACGTCAGGCGATCTCCGTCCGTCTTGTACGCGCCGATCAGCATGTTGCAGCCGTTGGAACCTCCGACCTTCCCGCCCTCGAGGTTCAGCGTCGCCTCGGACTGCGCCGGATCGAGGATCCATGTGCCCTCCGGCGACGGTCCGCCGGCGCCGCAGGCAGCGATCGCCAACGCGGCCGATGCGATGGCCGCGAGCACCACATGGCGAACATTGCGCATGGAATCAGTCTCTCATCCCCGGCCGCGGCGCGGTAGTCGTGCCGGGCATGTGATCGAATGCGCCAATGCGCGCGATCCAGATCACCGAACTCACCGGCCCCGAGACAGCTCTGAAGCTTGTCGATATTCCCGCGCCGGAGCCCTCGCATTTCATGACGCCGGGCCGGGGGGTCCTCGTCGAGGTGCATGCCGCCGGCGTCTCCTTCCCGGAGCTGCTGCAGAGTCGCGGCATGTACCAGATGAAGCCGGAGCTGCCGTTCGTGCCCGGCAGCGAGGTCGGCGGTGTCGTACTCAGCGCGCCGGAGGGCTCGTCGCTGAAGGCCGGTGACCGCGTCGCGGCGTTCTCGCTGCTGGGTGGCTTCGCCGAGACGGTCGTCGCACCCGAGTTCGGGACCTTTCCGATCCCGGACGAGATGAGCTTCCGGCAGGCCTCTGGCCTTGTGCTCAACTACCACACCGCGTACTTCACGCTCGTGACCCGCGGGCGGCTGGCGGCCGGTGAGACCGTGCTGGTCCACGGCGCCGCCGGCGGCGTGGGGACCGCCGTACTCCAGGTCGCCCGCGGACTCGGAGCGCGAACGATCGCCGTCGTCTCCAGCGAGGAGAAGGAGCGCATCGCGCGCGAGGCCGGGGCCGACGTCGTGCTGCGCTCGGATGGCCCCTGGAAGGATGAGGCGCTCGAGGCATCCGGGGGTGGCGTGGACATCGTGATCGACCCGGTCGGCGGCGAGCGCTTCCTGGACAGCCTGCGCTCGCTCGCCCGCGGCGGGCGGCTCGTCGTCGTGGGCTTCACGGCCGGGATCCCCGAGGTCAAGGTCAACCGCCTGCTGCTGCGCAACGTCGATGTCGTCGGCGCGGCTTGGGGTGGATGGGCGCTGGAGGAGACCGAGACGTTCGGCGAGCTCGGCGCGGCGATCGACGAGCTGACCCGCGCGGGGCACATCGCTCCGATCGTCGGCCCGGTATTCCCGCTGGAACGTGCGGCCGATGCGCTGCTTTGCCTCGATCGTCGTGAGGCGTTCGGGAAGATCGTGCTCGACGTCCGTCCGGGCTGACGGAGCGAGGCGCTCGCTAGGTTCTGGGCATGAGCGAGCACAGCGCCCCGATCCGCGTCGCGGTGGTCGGTGCCGGCCCGGCCGGCTTCTACGCCACCGACAAGCTCCTGCGTCATGGCGGGATCGAGGTTGAGCTCTTCGACCGTCTGCCCACGCCCTACGGGCTCGTGCGCGCCGGGGTGGCGCCGGACCATCCGAAGATCAAGTCAGTGACGCGCGTCTTCGAGCGGGCCGCCGCCCTTGAGGGCTTCCGCTTCCACGGCCATGTCGAGGTCGGCTGCGACATCACGCACGCCGAGCTGCTCGACCATCACCATGCGGTCATCTACACCTACGGTGCGGCGCTCGACCGCCGCCTCGGGATCCCCGGCGAGGATCTGACGGGCTGCGTGGCCGCCACCGATTTCGTCGCCTGGTACAACGGCCATCCGGACGCCGCCGACCACGCGTTCGAGCTCTCCGGTCCGCGTGCCGTCGTAATCGGCAACGGCAACGTGGCCGTCGACGTCGCGCGGATGCTGATGCTGACCCAAGAGGAGCTGGCGGTCACCGATGCGTCGGACACGGCGATCGCGGCATTCGCCCGCTCCGGGGTCGAGGAGGTCATCCTGCTCGGACGCCGCGGCCCTGCCCAGGCGGCGTACACGACGCCCGAGCTGCGCGAGCTGGGTGAGCTCCAGGATGCCGACGTCGTCGTCGATCCCGCCGATGTGGATCTCGACGCGGCCACCATCGCCTGGCTCGCGAGCGATGCCGCCGACCGCACGGCCCGCGACAACGTCGAGCTGGTTCGCGACTACGCCGTGCGGGCGCCGCATGGCCATGGCCGGCGGATCGTGCTGCGCTTCCTGACGTCGCCGGTCGAGATCCTCGGCAGCGAACGCGTCGAGGGGGTGCGGGTCGTGCGCAACGAGCTGATCACCGACGAGCACGGCCAGCAGCGCGCGCACGCCACCGGCGAGGAGGAGGTCATCGACTGCTCGCTCGTGTTGCGCTCGATCGGCTACCGCGGAGTCGGGATTGAGGGCTTGCCCTTCGACGAGCGCTCGGCGACGATCCTCAACGAGGGCGGTCGGGTGCTGACGGCGCCGGGCGGGGCGCCGCTGGCGGGCGTCTAT
>WLNG01000186.1 GCA_009699915.1 Actinomycetota bacterium | reverse complement strand
GCGCGCCAGGGATTACGGTCGCGCTGCTCGCACTGGTGTGGATCGGGCTCCCGCTCGCGCATGCCGTGCTGCTCAGGGGCCTAGATCACGGTGGTGGAGTGCTTGTGGTCGTTCTGCTCGCGGCGTTCGCGGGTGACACCGGGGCGTACCTCGGCGGGAGGGCATTCGGCCGCAGGGCGCTCGCACCGGCGATTTCCCCGAACAAGACGGTCGAGGGATTCCTCTGCGGCGTCCTCGCCGGCACCCTTGCGGCCTGGTTCGCGGGCCTCTACGACGACTGGCTCAGTGGGCCGCAGGCGATCGTGCTCGGGCTCGTCGTTGCGCTCGTCGCGCCGCTCGGTGATCTCTTCGAGAGCTTCATGAAGCGCCAGTCGGGCGTGAAGGACTCCGGCACCGTCTTCGGCGCTCACGGTGGCGCGCTCGATCGGCTCGATGCGGCTCTGTTCGCGGTCGTAGCCGGGTATTACGTCTGGCAGGCAATGCTGTGAGGCGCCGCCTTCTCATCCTCGGCTCGACCGGTTCGATCGGTCTTCAGGCACTCGACGTCGTCGCCCGCAGCGATGAATTCGAGGTCGTGGGACTCTCTGCGGGACGCCGCGCAGCGGAGCTCGTCGCGCAGGCGCGCAGCCTTGGGGTGGAGCAGATCGCCGTTGCCGACGCTCAGGCCGCCGAGGTCGCGCGCGTCGAAGGGTACGCAGGGACGGTCCACGTCGGCCCCGCAGGGCTGGTCGAGCTCGTCACAGGATCGGGCGCCGAGCTCGTCCTCAACGCGCTGGTCGGTTCGGCGGGGCTCGGCCCAACGGTCGCCACGCTCGGCGAGGGCATCGATCTCGCGCTTGCCAACAAGGAGTCGCTCGTCGTCGGGGGCGAACTCGTGATGCAGCTCGCGCAGGCGACCGGCGCACGCGTCCTGCCGGTCGATTCCGAGCATTCGGCGCTCCACCAGCTGCTCGCCGGTGAACCTGCGGGGACGGTCGACCGGCTGATCCTCACGGCCTCAGGCGGACCGTTCCGCGGACGCAGCGCCGAGGAGCTCGCCTCGGTCAGCGTCGCCGACGCGCTTCAGCACCCGACGTGGACGATGGGCGGGAAGATCACGATCGACTCTGCGACGCTGATGAACAAGGGGCTCGAGGTGATTGAGGCGCACCACCTCTTTGGGGTTCCTTACGACCGCATCGATGTCGTCGTGCATCCGCAGTCGATCATTCACGCCTGCGTCCAGCTCTGCGATGGAGCGATGCTCGCGCATCTTGGCCACCCCGACATGCGGGTCCCGATCTCCTACGCACTGCACTGGCCCGAACGCGCCGATGTTCCGGTTGCGCCGCTCGATCTCGTCCAGACTGGATCGCTGACCTTCGAGGAGCCTGATCTGGAGGCGTTCCCGTGCCTGCGCCTGGCCGCAGAGGCCGCGCGCGCCGGTGGAACTGCGCCGTGCGTGCTCAACGCAGCCAACGAGATCGCTGTGGAGGCGTTCCTCGGCGGCCGCATCCCGTTCACCGACATCGCCACGACGATCGCCGCGACCTTGGACCGCCTCCCGGGCGAACCGGTGCGGTCGTTCGACACGCTGTACGAGGCCGATCGCGCTGCCCGCGAGACGGCCGCCGCGCTGCTCGCCGCGAACCGCTGAGGCGCAGACCGGCGAGCCGCGGCGCCAGGCTTGTCACACTGGCTGGGTGAGCTATGTCCTCGCGTTCCTCGGGTTCTCGCTGCTCGTCCTGCTCCATGAGCTCGGCCACTTCGCCGCGGCCAAGGCGGTCGGAATGCGTGCGGAGCGGTTCTCGCTCTTCTTCCCGCCGCATCTGCTGAAGATTCGCCGGGGTGAAACGGAGTACTGCATCGGCGCGATCCCCCTCGGCGGCTATGTGCGCATCACCGGGATGAGCCCAAACGAGGAACTCGAGGGCGAGGCCAAGGAGCGCGCGTACGTCAACCAGCCGGTCTGGAAGCGCATCGTTGTGATCGCCGCCGGGCCTGCGATGAACATCCTCGTCGCCTTTCTGATCCTGTTCGGGCTCTTCCTGGCGGAGGGCGTCACGGTGGGGACGACGCGCGTGGCTTCGGTGGCGCCGCAGGCCGCGGCAGCGCAGGTGATCAGGGCGGGGGACCAGATCGTCGCCGTCGACGGCGTCACGGGCGACCCGTCCCGGCTGGCTGCACAGATCGCCACACATCGCTGTGCCGGGACGCCGCAGGACGGCTGCAGCGCCACGACCCCCGCCGCAGTGACCGTGAGGCGCAACGGTCGCCTCGAGTCGCTCGCGATCACGCCGCGCTACGACGCGCAGGTCGGCACACCCCGCCTGGGAATCACATTCGCGAGCGACACGCAGCCGGTCGGACCATTCGAGGCAGTGCGCCGCAGCGGCGACTCGATGTGGCGCGTCTCTACGCGCACCGTCGATGCGATTACGCGGATCTTCTACGACTCGAGTGCCCGCAAGGAGGTCTCCGGAGTCGTCGGATCGTATGAAGCGACTCGCGCGTCCTTCGCGTTCGACTGGGTCCGCGCGATGCTCATTCTCGCGGTCATCTCGCTCTCGCTTGCGCTCGTCAATCTGTTTCCGTTCCTGCCGCTCGATGGAGGGCACATCTTCTGGGCCCTCGCGGAGAAGGTGCGGGGCCGGCCGATTCCCTATCGCGTCATGGAGCGGGCCAGCGTCGTGGGATTCGTCCTCGTCGTGTTCCTCTTCGCCGTCGGCCTGTCGAACGACATCGGCCGCCTGCTCGGAGACGGCTTCCAGGTTCGCTGACCGGCGCGGCGCGGGTTCAGCTGACGGCGGAGCGCACGGCGCCCAGCCGATGCCCGGTGGCGCTGCGCAGCTCGGTCTTCACCGTCAGGCGTCGAGAGCGCGCGGGCAGCCGAACCTGGAGCGTCGCCGCGCCACCGCGCATGGTCGCCCGGGCACGCAGCGTCCGTCCACCGCTGCGGATTGTGACGATCACCGTCCTGGCCGCCGCCTGATCGGCGCGCACGCTCAGCACCGCGGTGCGTCCTGCACGGCGTCGGGCGACCTGGACCTCTAGCGCCGGTGCTGTCTCCCCGGGCCGTGCGGCGTAGCGAACGGCGGTACCGGGCCGCATCGCCCCGCCTGCAACCGCCATCGAGCTCGGGGCACCGGTCTCCATGATCAGCTTGCGGACGGCGGCAGCGGAGAGGTCCGGCGCCTCTGCCCGAGCGAGTGCTGCGACACCGGAGGCAACAGCGGCAGCCGCGGAAGTCCCCGAGAAGGTGGTGTAGCGCCGACCGGGCGCGGTTGTCGGCAGGGAATCTCCGATCACGGCGGTGTCGACGCTTTCGCGACCGCGTGCCGAGAACGACGCAAGCGCTGCAGTGCGCGTCAGTGCGGCGACCGACAGCACGTTCGGCTCGCTGCTCGATGCTGGGTAGGACGGGGTCGTGTCGAGGTCGCGCCCGGTGTTTCCGGCGGAGGCGACGACCAGAACGTCGGCGGCAGCGGCCTGCGCCAGGGCGTCACGCAGCTCCGGTGCCAGCGCGTCGGTGTTCAGCGAAACGTTGATGATCTTCGCGCCGTTGTGTACGGCGTAGCTGATGCCTTCAGCGAGCGCGCTGACGTAGCCGGCACCGTCGCCG
>WLNG01000185.1 GCA_009699915.1 Actinomycetota bacterium | reverse complement strand
GGGTCAGCCCGGAGCCGCTCTCCGACGAGGTCAAGGAGCTCCTGGCGCAGTACCACCCGATGGACAACGCGCTCTTCACCGCCGACCCGCCGCACCACACCCGCCATCGTGCGCTCGTCAACAAGGCGCTCAACCCGCGCCGCGTGCGGCAGCTCGAGGGCGCTATGCGCCAGATCGCCGACGAGCTGATCGACGGCTTCATCGCCGATGGCCGGTGCGAGCTGCACACCCAGTTTGGGATCGGGCTGCCGCTGACCGTCATCTCCGACACGCTCGGCGTGGACCGCTCCGACATGCCCGCCTTCAAGTACTGGTCGGACTGCATGATCGCGGGGAATCTCGACATGCTCGACAACGAGCGCCGCGCCGAGGTCGCTCGCGCGGTCATCGACTTCCAGCAGTACATGATCCCGCGCATCGAAGCGCGACGGGAGCAGCCGACCGACGATCTGCTGAGCGACCTCGCCAACGCGACGATCGAGGATTCGGACGGCGCCGAGGCGGCGGTCGGGCCGCGTAACCTGACGACCGCCGAACTGCTGCCGATCGTCAGCCAGCTCCTGATCGCGGGGAACGAGACGACGACGAACCTCATCGGCAACGGGCTCGTCCTGTTGATCCGTCACCCCGAGGTCATGGCCGAGGTCCGGGCCGACCACTCGCTGATCCCGAACTTCTTGGAGGAGGTCCTGCGCTTCGACGGACCGATCCACTGCACGTTCCGCATCGCCCAGGAAGACATCGAGCTGCGCGGAGAGACGATTCCCGGCGGGTCGATGGTCGTCCCGATGTGGGGCGCCGCCGGCCAGGACAAGGACGTCTTCCCCGAGCCGCGGCGGTTCGACGTCCACCGCGCCAACGCAAAGCGCCACCTCACCTTCGGCCACGGGCCGCACTTCTGCGCCGGGGCGGAGATGGCGCGCGTCGAAGGCCGCGTCGCGTTTGAGACGCTGCTGACCCGTCTCGACAACATCCGTCTCGCCCCGGGCGCCGAGCTCGAGATGCTCCCGAGCTTCTCCGCGCGCGGCTACCAGGCGATCCCCATCGAATTCGACCCCGCAACCTGACCCCCAAGGAGGACACCGTGCAGACCGCACAGGACCGGCGCCGGGCCGTCCAGCCGGAGACGGCTGACACGCTCGCGCAGATGAACGAGGTCGCCTGGGAGGCGACCGACCCCCAGCTGCTTGAGCTCTGTCGCCGCAGGCTCGCGACGCTGCTCGATGGAGCTCCGGATGACATCGACCTGGACGCCTTGAGCGCCCGCGATCGAGCGTTCATCGCATTCACCGATCAGTTCGTCTTCTCGGTCGCATCGGTCACCGAGGGGGAGGTCGAGGCGCTCCTCGCGCATGCCGACCACCTCGAGGTCTACCGGTTCGTGGCCGCGCTCTACACCCTGGAGATGACCCTGCGCATCGAGATCGCCGGTAGGGTCGTCCTCGCTCCCGAGGAGGTTTCCGCATGACTACCGCAACCCGCATTCCGCTGCCGACGACCGCCGGTGTGCACTGGTACGGCACCGAGATCGACGAGGCGATCGACGTCTTCTCCGCGACGGCGGTGCTCGCAACGAGCCTCGACCCGATCACGAGCGAGGTCGTCCGCCTGCGCTGCGCCAGGTACCACGACTGCCGTCTGTGCCAGTCGCTGCGCTGGGAGAACGCGCTCGACGCGGGACTCGACGAGCAGCTCGCCAGGAAGGTCGACGGCTACGAGACGTCCGATCTGGACGAGCGGCTGAAGGTCGCGCTGCGCTTGACTGACCGCGTGATCGTCGACCCATCGCTGGTGGACGAAGAGCTGCGCGCCGACCTGCGCGCACACTTCACCGACGAGCAGATCGCGGAGATTCTCCACGACATCGTCAAGTGGAGCTTCCAGAAGGTGCTCGTCGCCCTGCGGCTCGACCTGCCGGTCCGTGAAGGGCTGAGCGTCCTCTCGTTCGACGACGCCGGCGCCCCGAGCATCGGCGCCGCGATCGAGGGCTGAGCAGATCTGCGGTGGGCCGCGCCCGTGCGGCGCGGCCCACTCCGCGGTCCTACTGGACGGCGACCACGTCGAAGAGGTGGGCGTACTGCTCCAGCGCCGCCGCCCTGCGCGTGGGGATGTGATCGGTCGGGATGTCGACCGGCTCGTACTCGCGAGCGATCAGCTTGGCGACGGTCGCCTTGTGGACCTCGTCGGGTCCGTCGTAGAGGCGCGCCGCGCGGGCGTAGGCGTACATCTCGGCCAGTGGCATGTCGCTGGAGAAGCCGAGCGATCCGTAGACCTGGATCGCGCGATCCAGCACGTCGTGCATGACCTTCGCGCCGTGGTACTTGATCATCGAGATCTCCTTGCGGGCCCCGCTCGCGCCGACCTGATCGATCTTCCAGGCGGCGTGCAGCGTCAGCAGGCGTGACGCGCTGAGCTCGGCTGCCGAGATCGCGATGAAGTCCTGCACGAACTGGTGGTCGGCGAGCCGCGCACCGTGCACGCTCTTGGATACCGCGCGCTCGCACATGTCGTCGAAGGCGCGCTGCGCGACGCCGATCCAGCGCATGCAGTGGTGGATCCGCCCCGGGCCGAGCCGCTTCTGGGCCAGGACGAAGGCCTGTCCCTCGCCGCCGAGCGTGTTGTCGTAGGGGACACGCACGTCGCGGTAATGGACCTCGCAGTGATCGTGGATCGGGCCGCTCGCCGTCGGGTCGTTCATCACGCCGAGCGGGCGGATCTCGATGCCGGGCGTGTCTGTCGGGACGATGATCATCGACTGTCCCTCGTAGGGATGGACAGTCGGGTCGGTCACCGCCATGAGGATGTGGAAGGAGGCCCGGTCGGCGTTTGAGACGAACCACTTCACGCCGTTGATGACCCACTCGTCGCCCTCACGGACGGCCATCGTCTTGAACTGCTTCGGATCCGATCCGGTCCCCTGCTCGGTCATCGAGAAGGCGCTCAGGATCTCTCCGGCGAGCAGCGGCTTGAGCCAGCGCTCCTTCTGCTCCTCGGTTGCGGCGAGCGCAAGCAGCTCACCGTTGCCGGAGTCCGGCGCCTGATTGCCGAAGACCCCCGGGCCAAGGTCCGACATCCCGAGGATCTCGTGCATCTGCGCGAGCTTGACCTGGCCGTGCCCCTGGCCGCCGTGCTCCGGCTCCAGATGCGCGGCCCACAGTCCCTGAGCCTTGACCTCATCCTGGAGCGGCACGATGGCGCCGAGAAAGGTCTTGTGATCGAGATGCAGCGCCTCGAGCGGCAGGATGCGTTCGCGCATGAAGGCGCGCATCCACTCCAGCTGCTGCTCCCATTCCGGCTCGGTCGAGAAATCCCAGGTCATGTGTTCTCCGCTTCGTTGGTGGGGAAGTTCAGTGGGCGGTCTGCCCGCCGTCGACGGCCAGGATGTGACCGGTGACGAAGTCCGATGCGTCGGAGCAGAGGAAGACGATCGCGCCCTTCAGGTCGTCCGGACCGCCGAAGCGCCCGATCGGGATCTGCGTCTTGAAGCGCTCGCCCTGCGTCTCGAGCACCTTGTCCGACATCGTTGAGGGGAACCACCCGGGGGCGATCGCGTTGACGTGGATCCCGCGCGGGCTCCACTTGCAGGCGAGGTCCTTGGTGAAGGTCACGACGCCGCCCTTGCTGGCGTTGTAG
>WLNG01000184.1 GCA_009699915.1 Actinomycetota bacterium | reverse complement strand
GGTGGGTGTCGTGTTCGGGACGCATCAGATCAAGGCTGCGGTGGTCTGTCGATGACATCGGCGGAATTCGTCGCGACCTTGAACACGGGCCACCAGAAAAAGGTGTGGCGTCCGGTTGTAGGCTGTTGCACATGCCAATCGGCGTCCCCGAGCTGCTGATCGTCCTGGTCATCCTGCTGCTGATCTTCGGCCCCAAGCGCCTCCCGGGCCTCGGGCGCCAGCTTGGTGGCGGCCTGCGCGAATTCAAGGACTCCGTGACCGGCAAGGGCGGTGTCGACGACGAGGATCCTCCCGCGCTTGCCGCCAAGCACGAAGATGGGCCGCCTGCCGCGGCGCCGGCGGGTGCGGCGGAGCCGGAGCCGGCTGCGGGTGAGCGCCCGGCCGACTCCTGACCGGGACTGCTGAGCCGGATGGGCGTCATGCGACCCATCGGTCACGACGACCGCATCAGCATCTTCGATCACCTCGACGAGCTGCGCAGCAGGCTGATCTGGTGCGTCGTCGCCTTCGTGATCGCGTTCGGGTTCACCTACTGGCAGAACTCGGCGATCCTGGACATCGTCAATCGGCCGCTCGAGCGTGCGCAGCAGCCCGGCAAGGGGAACGACCCGCTCGAGCAGGCGGCGCGCTACGACCGGGCTGTCGGACTGGCGCTGGGGTCGATCGCACCGGCGCTGCGCGAGACCAGCTCGGCGCTGGATCGGCTCGCCTCCGAGCCCGGCGTCTCACCTGAGACCCGCGCGAGCGCGCTCCAGGCGCAGCAGGGCCTCGATCGCGCCGCACGCCGTGCGGGTGCCGCGACCGCGCTCGTCCCGACGAGCAGCGGCCGGCGGCCGGTGACGCTCGGCGTCGCCGAGCCGTTTACGGCGACCTTCACCGTCGCTGCCTATGCGGCGCTGATCCTGATCCTGCCATTCCTGCTCTGGCAGGCGTATGCCTTCGTGCTGCCGGCATTCGATCGGCGAGAGCGACGCACCGTCATCCCGCTGATGGCGCTGGCGCCGCTGCTCTTCGCGGGTGGGGTGCTGTTCGGGTACTTCGTTGCGCTGCCACGCGCTGTCGACTTCCTCCAGAACTTCAACGACGACTCGTTCGACATCCTGGTCCAGGCGCGCGATTACTACCGCTTCGTCATCTTCTTCGTAGGTCTGATGGGGATCGTCTTCCAGGTGCCGATCGGCGTTCTGATCCTCACGAGGACCGGCCTGGTCACCGTCCGCACGCTCTGGCGGCACCAGGGGTACGTGATCCTCGGGATCGCCGTCGTGGCGGCGGTCATCACGCCGACTCCGGACCCCTTCACGATGCTGCTCACGATGGCGCCGCTCGTGTTGCTCTATGAGCTGAGCATTGGTCTGGCCTGGCTGCTGCGCCCGCGCGACGGCGGGATTCGTGGTCGCTGGGAGGGCGGCTGGAACGACGAGGAGGATGGTCCGACGGACGAAACGCCCGATCCCGGCGCCGGAACCCCGCCCGCCCGCGTATCCTGAGTCGATGCTCTTCGACCTGCGCGGCCGCGGACGCCGTCGCACCGTTCAGGTGATCTACGCCTCGCTGGCCATTCTCATGGGCGGCGGCCTCGTCCTCTTCGGCATCGGCGGCGCCACCAGCGGTGGTCTCTTCGATGCGCTGGGCGGCGGAGGCGGAGGCGGGAACGTCGCGGACGTCTACCAGAAGCGCATCGAGCAGTATCAGGCGCGCGTTGCTGCGGCCCCGAGCGATGCGGCGGCCTGGGCGGCGCTCACGCGGGCCCAGGCGCAGGAGGCCGCAGCCACCGGGTACCAGCAGGGCACCGGGACCTACTCGGCCGCAGGCATCCGCCAGCTCCAGGCGGCATCGCGATCGTGGGAGCGCTATCTCGCCGTTGCGCCGGCCAAGCCGGACGCTGACCTTGCGAACCTCATGACGACCGCGTACCGCGACGGCCTCAACGATCCGAAGAAGGCGGCGAGGGCGCTCGAGATCGTGATCGCGCAGAAGGGCGCGACCTCCGCGCTCTACGCCCAGCTCTCGATCCTTGCCTACCTCGCCGGCGACTCGCGCCAGAGCACCCTCGCCGAGCAGCGCGCCGCCGACCTTGCGCCGAAGGACCGCAAGAAGCTCGTGAAGGCACAACTCGCCGCCCAGCGCGCCTCGATCGACCAGCAGCGCGCACAGCTTCAGCAGCAGCAGGGCGCGCCGAGCCAAGGGCTGGGCGGCTGATCGCAGGCCGCGCGAGCGCGGCGCACGCTACCATCCGCCGACCGACGGCCATGCCCGTCCGGCCCGCCCCTGTAGCTCAATTGGCAGAGCAGCGGACTCTTAATCCGAAGGTTGAAGGTTCGATTCCTTCCGGGGGCATGCAGCCGTGAACGACGCGGCCTGGGCGCACGAGCTGCCCCGCACGCGCGGTGAACTTCTGAGCCGCGTGTACGCCAATCCGGTGCTGCACCGGCTCGTCCCGACACCGGTCGCCGTCTTGCTCGCGCTCCTGCGCGGTGAACTGGAATGGCGAGTACTCCCTTCGCGCAGGCGCTTGGCGCTCCGTGCAGCCGGCTTGGCGGCGCCGGTTGATGCCGACGAGTGTGAGGTTCGCGAGTTGGCACGAGCCCATCTGCGTGAGACCTGCGTGCAGACGGAGTTGAGCTGGCGCCCGTGGGATGCGCGCCGCATGCCGATCGATGGCCTCGCGCGCATCGGCGAGAGTGCTGGCCGGGGAGGCGTCATCCTCGCTCTCCTGCACATGGGCCCGATGTACAGCCTGTTCCACGCGCTCGCTGCGCGGGGCGTGCCAATCTGTATCCCGACCGCCCAGCAACGAGGTATGAGCCGCTTCACCGGCGCCGACGCTCACTGGGTCCGCGAGCAGTTCATCGCGCTCGAACGCATGGGTCATCGGCTCGTGCCCCGTGGGGGCGCGTATGGCGTCCTCGCCGAAGCGCTGCGCGAAGGAAGGTCCTGCGGCCTCGCATGGGACGTGCCGGGTCCTGTGGCGGTCGAGCTCCTGGGACGACGGGCGTGGGTGCGATCCGGGATCGTCCGCCTCGCGATCGAGACCGGAGTGCCGATCCTTCCCGCCTATACCGTTCGCGACGGGCTCGGGCAGCGCGCCGTTATCGAGGAGCCGGTCGCCCGCGACTCGCTCGACGACGCCCAGGCGCTGACCGCCGCGTTGGCATCTCGCATGGACGCGATCGTCACGGCGTACCGCGCCCAGGTCCATGTCCGCAGCAGGCTGCGGATCTTCGAGCCGCCCCCGGGACCGGAGCCTCTGGCAGGATCCCGTCCGTGAAGGTCCTCACCGTGATCGGGAACCGGCCGCAGTTCGTCAAGGCGGCCGCCGTCTCCCGCCTGCTGCGCGAGCGCCACGAGGAGATCCTCGTGCACACCGGCCAGCACTATGACGACGAGCTCTCAACGATCTTCATCGAGGAGCTCGGGATCCCGCGGCCCGAGCATGAGTTCGGCATCGGCGGCGGCTCGAACACGGCGCAGACCGCGCGGATGCTCGCGGCGCTCGAGCCGGTGATCGAAGTGGAGCGCCCGGATGCGGTGCTCGTCTACGGCGACACGAACTCGACGCTCGCCGGAGGTCTCGCGGCCGCCCAGGCCCGGGTCCCGGTCGCCCATGTCGAGGCGGGTATGCGCTCCTTCGACCGTGCCATGCCGGAGGAGCTCAACCGC
>WLNG01000183.1 GCA_009699915.1 Actinomycetota bacterium | reverse complement strand
GGGCGACCCGGCATCGGCCCGCGGATGAGCGACATGCATCAGTTGAGCTACCGCGGCCGAGGAGATCTGAGAATCGATCAGGTCCCGACGCTTGATCCAGATGCCGGCGAGGTGCGCGTGCGCGTGCACTCCGTCGGCATCTGCATGTCCGACATCTACGGCGTGAGCGGACGCAACGACCGCCGCGACGTCGTGCTCGGCGAAGGCGACGTGCTCGTCATGGGGCACGAGATCTCCGGCCAGATCGAGGCGCTCGGTTCGGGCGTCGCCGGCCCTCCCGTCGGCACCGCGGTGGCCGTCAATCCCATCTTCGGCTGCGGCGCATGCGCGGCCTGTCTGCGCGGCGACGAGAACCTCTGCGGCGCCCGCACGGTGCACGGCTGCGCTCCGGCCGCGCCTGGCGGTTTCGCCGACACCATCGTTCTTCCGGCGCGCAACGTCGTGCCCCTGGCTCCCGGCACGACGCCCGAGATCGGCGCCCTCGTCGAACCGCTGAGCGTCGGCTTTCACGGCGTGCGACTCGCGGCCCTGGATGCCGCGGACGATGTGCTCGTCATCGGCGGCGGAATCATCGGCCTCGGCGCCGCGCTTGCGGCACAGCGTGAGGTGGGGGATCGCGTTCTGGTGCTCGAGCCGCGTGCCGAGCGTCGCGCGCTCGCCGAGACCCTCGGCCTGCGCACCGGGCACCCCGACGATCTCGATCAGCTGGATGGGGCCTTCAGCGTGGCGCTCGACTGCGTCGCGCGGCCCGAGACCTTCGCCGGAGCGGTGCGCGCCGTTCCCGAGGGCGGTCGCGTCATCCTCGTCGGCATCTACTCGGACGAGATCCCGCTCCCCGTCAGCATGGTTGTCTGGCGCGAGACGCGGATCATCGGGTCCTACGGCTATTCCCACGCCGACGTTGTCGACGTCGCCGCCTGGGTCGGTTCGGGCGAGGTCGATCTTCAGCCGCTGATCCAGCACCGTGTCGGCTACGACGGTCTGATCGGCGCTTTCGGCGCCTATGCCGATGGCTCACTCACCGCGGTGCGCACGCTCTTCCAGCCCGAGTTCGGCGCAGCGACCGACGACCCGCCCCACCAATGAGCCCGGGCTCGCTTTCGGGGCGGGCCGGGGTGATAACCGGCGCTGCGAGTGGGATCGGCCGGGGGCTAGCGAGCGCATTCGCGCAGGCCGGCGCCGACGTCGCGATCTTCGATCTGGACGGCGACGGCGCGGAGCAGGTCGCGGCGGAGATCGGCGGGTCGGCGATCGCGCTTGCCGGGGATGTCACCGATCAGCCGCGTGTTGCGGAGGCCTTCGCGCTGGTCGCCGAGCGCTTCGGCCGCTTCGATTTCCTCGTCAACAACGCTGGGGTCCGGCACATCGCACCGGTGGCGGAGTTGTCGCTTGAGGTCTGGCGACGAACGATCGACGTGAACCTGACCGGCACCTTCATCTGCAGTCAGGCGGCCATCCCGCTGATGCTTGCCGGCGGCGGCGGGCGCATCCTGAACCTTGCGTCGATCGCCGGGAGCCTCGCGCTGACGCAGCGTGCGGCATACAACGCGAGCAAGGGCGGCGTGATCGCCCTGACTCAGTCGATCGCCGCCGAGCTCGCGGGCAGCGGAATCGGGTGCAACGCGATCGCGCCCGGCGTCATCGAGACGCCGCTCAGCGCACCGTACTTCGAAGATGAGCGCATGTGCGCGATTCTTACGCAGAACACGCCGCAGCAGCGCTGGGGGCAGGTCGAGGACCTCGTGGGGCCGGCGATCTTCCTCTGCAGCGATGCATCGGCGTTCGTGCAGGGCGAAACGCTGTTTGTCGACGGCGGCTGGAATGCCGCAAAGGGGTACTGATGCTCGAAAGCGGTTTGGCCGGACGCGTCTGCCTTGTCACCGGGGCCGCCAGCGGCATCGGTCGTGCCACGGCTGAGATCCTGGCGGGCCAGGGAGCGCGCCTCGTCGTCGTCGATCGGGACGCGGAGCAGCTGGCCGCCGTGCCGCTCGATTGCGAGCACACGGCGGTGGTCGCCGACGTCGCTCAGCCCGCGGAGGTGGACCGCATCTTCGATGAGGTCGATGCGCGCTTCGGTCGGCTCGACGTCCTCATCCACTGCGCTGCGCTCTTTCGCATCGCCGCCCTGCCGGATGTCGACGAGGAGGAGTGGGATCAGATCCTCGATGTGAACCTGAAGGGCTCCTTCCTGCTCTGCCAGGGCGCGGTCGAGCGTATGCGCACCCACGGCGACGGGCGGATCGTCCTCTTCGGTTCGTTCGCGGCCCGTACCGGCGGCCTGCGAGCCGGCGCTCCGTATGCCGCATCGAAGGCCGGGGTAGAGGGCCTCGCGCGGCATGTCGCCGCCTACGCCGGACCGCTCGGCGTGCGCGTCAATTGCATGCACCCGGGCTTCACGGAGACCGCGCTTACCTCGGTGCTCGATGACGTCGCACGCGCCGACGCGATCTCGCGCACCCCGCTCGGCCGCGTCGCCTCGGCCGCCGAGCAGGCGTCGATGGCCGTGGTGCTCGCATCCGACCTCGCGAGCTTCGTCCACGGGGCGACGCTCGACGTCAACGGCGGGATGTACATGGCATGAGCCGCCGCACCGCCACACCGACTTCCATTGCCAGTTCCGCGGCCGGGAAGGCCGCCCGACAGGAGATGTACGCATGATCGATCCGATTGGTGACCGCACGATGATCCACCTGCTCGACGAGCAGGTGGAGGCCCGGGGCGACCAGACCTTCCTGGTCTACGAGAACGCCGAGCAGCAGGTGAGCGAGATGACCTACGCCGAGCTGCGCGCCGAGGTCGAGCGCTGCGCGCGCGCGTTCACAGGCCTTGGAATCGTGAAGGGCGACTTCGTCGTCCTGCACCTGCGCAACTGCCCGGAGTTCCTCGTCGCCTGGTTCGCGATGGCGAGGGTCGGTGCGGTGCTGGTGCCGTCGAACGTCGCGAACACTGCGGGCGAGCTCGAGCATCTGATCGGATTCAGCGAGGCGCGCTTCATCATCACCGAGCCGGCGCTCGTCGAGCCGGTTCAGCAGGCCGTCAAGCAGGTCCCGCACGATGCAGAGATCATCGTCGCGCGTGGGCCCGTCACCGGACTCCGCACGCTCGACGAGGTCATCGCGGCCGGCGTCGACGTCCCGGAGGTACATGTCTCCAGCATGGATCTGGCGCAGCTGATCTTCACCTCGGGCACGACGCGCAAGCCTAAAGCCGTGATGCTCACGCACGCGATCTGCCTGCGCTCCGGCCTGGACTCGGTGCACTGCCTCTGGCTCGATGAGGGTGAGCGCTGCTTCACCGCGCTGCCGCTCTTCCATGTCAATGCCCAGGCGATGTCGCTCTTCGCGGCGATGACCGTCGGCGGGACGCTCATCCTGATGGAGGAGTTCCGGGCCTCACGTTTTTGGGCCCAGGCGCGCGAGCATCGCGCCACCCAGACCGCGATCGTGGCGATGCAGCTGCGCACGATGCTGGCCCAACCGGTCGATCCGCAGGAGAGCCAGCACGCCGTGCGTAAGGTCTTCTACGCGATCAACGTGACCGACGGGGAGAAGGAGGAGTTCGAGGCGCGGTTCGGCATCGAGCTGATCAACGGCTACGGACTCTCGGAGGCGATGACGCTGCTCTCGGTGTCGCCGGTCTCGGGCCCGCGTCGCTGGCCGTCGATCGGCC
>WLNG01000182.1 GCA_009699915.1 Actinomycetota bacterium | reverse complement strand
GGCGGATCTCGAGACCCTCCGCGAGGAGCTCGAGGATCGCTTCGGTCCGGTGCCGGAGCCGGTCGGCAACCTCCTGCTCCTGCAGCACCTGCGCATCCGTCTCGGCGAGGCCGGCGCCAGCGCGGTGACGATCCGCCAGGGCCGAATGACCGTGACGCCGTTCGATCTGGACGACGACGCCCGCGCCCGGCTGCTCGAGGAGCTCCCCGGCGCGCGCTACGAGCCGGGGCGCGCGCAGGTGTCGCTGGCGGTCCCGGAGGATCCGGCAGAGCGCCTGTCCGTCGTGATGCGGGCTGCCGAGGGGCTGCTTGCGGTGACGCGTGCCGCGTGAGGCGCGAGCCGACCGGCGTAGTGCGCAGTCGCAGTTCGTACACTGATTCCCCGATGTCACGGATCTCACGCATTTTCCCGGCGCTAGGCGCCATCCTGCTCGTCTTCATCGTCGCCGGCTGCGGCAGCGAATCGGTGCCCAAGGGCGACGTCATGAACGTCGACGGCACCACGACGTCGAAGAAGACCTACAACCGGTGGGTCCTGGTCGCCGCGAAGTCCGCCGGTCAGGGAGGCGCGACGCCGACGCTCGATCCGCCGAAGTTCACCAAGTGCGTCGCCGCCGCAAAGGCCGCCGCTCCGAAGCCGGTCAAGGGACAGGTCACGCCCACCGACGCCGAGTACCTGAGCCAGTGCCGCAGCCAGTACCGGAATATCAGGGACCAGGTCATGACGTTCCTGATCCGGGCGCAGTGGCTCGAGTCCGAGGCGGCGAAGATGGGCATCACGGTGACCGACGCCGAGGTCGCCGCTGCCTTCGCCAAGATCCGCCGTCAGCAGTTTGCCAAGGCCGTCGACTACGAGAAGTACCTCAAGGGCGCGGGCGTCACCGAGGCCGACCTCCTGCTGCGCCAGCGCACCCAGATGCTTGAGCAGGCGATCACCAAGAAGGTGAACGCGGACGTCCCGAAGGTCACCGACGCCGAGGTTCAGGCGTATTACGCGAAGAACAAGGATCAGCAGTTCACGCAGCCCGCCGTTCGCGACACGCTCGTCGTGCTGACGAAGGACAAGGCGACCGCAGCCAAGGCGAAGGCCGAGATCGAGGCTGGCGCCAGCTGGGCTTCGGTGGCGAAGAAGTACTCGATCGACCCGGCTTCCAAGGACAGCGGCGGCAAGCTCGCCGTTGCGAAGGGCCAAGGCGAGCAGGCGCTCGACGCCGCCGTCTTCCGTGCCGCTGTCGGCGGTGGGATCGAGGGTCCGGTGGACACCACCGACGGCTGGTACATCATTCGCGTGAAGAAGGAGACGCCGGGCGTGGTCACGAAGCTCGACGCCGCGCTGACGAAGTCGCTGCGTCCCACCGTGCTCCAGCAGGCCCAGCAGAAGGCGCTCCAGAGCTTCGCCAAGGAGTATCAGGCCCGCTGGAAGAAGCTCACTGAGTGCGCGGCCGGCTACATCGTCATCGACTGCAACAACTACAAGAAGCCGAAGAAGGCCACGACGCCGGCGACCACCCAGCAGGGCGGCTGATCCGGAGGGCCCAGACGTGGCCCGGCCGGAGATCGAGCAGGCCCTCGGGCGTCTTGACGAGCTGACCAGGCGGCTTCGCCAAGAATGTCCGTGGGATGCCGAGCAGGACGAACGCTCGATCGTCCCCCATACGGTCGAGGAGGCGTACGAGCTCGCCGACGCGGCCAATGCCGGTGACGACGGGAAGCTGCTCGATGAGCTCGGCGACGTCCTCTTCCAGGTGCACTTTCTCTCGCTCCTGCTCGAGGAGCGGGGCGCCGGCGACCTCGGCCGCGTCGCCGATCACTGCCATGACAAGCTCGTACGCCGTCACCCGCACGTCTTCTCGCCCGAGGAGATCGAGCAGGCGGGTCTCGAGCAGGTCTCAGGCGCCGGCGATGTCCTGCGCAACTGGGAGGCGATCAAGGCCACCGAGCCGGGCCGGGAGGATGGAATCTTCGGCGAGGTGCCGGAGAACCTTCCCGGGCCGCTGCTGGCGCGCAAGGTCCAGCGGCGTGCCGCGACCTCCGGGTTCGATGCTGAGGGGTCGCAGCCCGCGCTCGACGCGCTCGCCGGGGCGGTCCAGGCGCTGGACGAGGCTGCCGGTCGCGCACCGGAGCACGGTCCCACGGCACCGCAGGCGACGCGCGACGAACTCTTCACCGGGGTCGGCGACGTCCTCTTCGCCGCGGTCAACGCTGCGCGCAAGCTGAAGGTCGATCCCGAACTCGCCCTGCGCGCTGCGAGCGGCCGCTTCCGCGATACCGTGGAGGCCGCAGAGGGTCTCGCCGCAGCATCCGGGCTGCGCTGGGACGATCTGTCCTTCGACGACCAGCTCGGCCTCTATCTCCGAGCACGACTCCAGGAGCCGCAGTGAGCCAGATCGATCGCGTCCATGCCCGCCAGATTCTCGACAGCCGCGGGAATCCCACGGTTGAAGTCGAGCTCGTGCTGCGCTCCGGCGCGGCCGGTCGTGCAGCGGTGCCGTCGGGCGCATCGACCGGCGAGTTCGAGGCAACCGAGCTGCGTGACGGGGGAGACGCATACGGGGGCAAGGCCGTCACAAAGGCCGTCGGCCACGTGAACGGCGAGATCGCGGCCGCGATCGCCGGCGCCGATGCCGCCGACCAGCGTGGTCTGGACACCCTGCTCTGTGACCTCGACGGCACGCCGACCAAGAGTCGCCTGGGAGCCAACGCGATCCTCGGGGTCTCGCTAGCGGCCGCTCACGCCTCGGCCGCCGACGCCGGCTTGCCGCTCTGGCGCCATCTCGGCGGGGACGACGCCCACATCCTGCCGGTCCCGATGATGAACGTCCTCAACGGCGGTGCCCACGCCGACAACAAGGTCGACTTCCAGGAGTTCATGGTGGTCCCCTGCGGCGCCACCTCCTTCTCCGACGCCCTGCGGACCGGCGCCGAGGTCTTCCATGCACTGAAGCGCACACTTCACGATCGCGGTCTGGGTACCGCGGGCGGCGACGAGGGCGGGTTCGCCCCCGACCTCGGTTCGAACGAGGAGGCGCTCCAGGTGCTGATCGCCGGCATCGAAGCGGCCGGCTATACGCCCGGCGAGGACGTCGCGATCGCCCTCGACCCTGCCACCAGCGAGATCTTCCGAGACGGTGCGTACGTGCTCGAGCACGAGGGCCGCACGCTCTCGGGCGCGGAGCTCGCCGACTACTGGGCGCAGATGGCCGGGCGCTATCCGATCCTTTCGATCGAGGACGGCATGGCCGAGGAGGACTGGGACGGCTGGAAGGCGCTCACCGAGAAGCTCGGCGACACCGTGCAGCTTGTCGGCGATGACCTCTTCGTCACGAACACCGAGCGGCTGCAGCGTGGGATCGATCTCGGGGTCGGCAACTCGATCCTGATCAAGGTGAACCAGATCGGCACGCTGACCGAGACGCTCGACGCGATCGCGCTGGCGCGCGCGGCCGGTTACACCGCGGTGATGTCCCATCGTTCGGGCGAGACCGAGGACACGACGATCGCCGATCTCGCTGTCGCAACGGGCTGCGGCCAGATCAAGACTGGTGCTCCCTCGCGCTCCGATCGCGTCGCGAAGTACAACCAGCTCCTGCGGATCGAGGAGGCGCTCGGCGCCGCCGCGGTCTACCCGGGCCGCTCGGTCTTCCGCAGCTGAGCGGGCGCTGCATTGCAGCTCCCGATTCGGGGGAGGAACGCCTGGCGCTGCGGCGAAAGAGGCCAGG
>WLNG01000181.1 GCA_009699915.1 Actinomycetota bacterium | reverse complement strand
AGACCGGCATCTGCAGCACCAGGGGAAGGCACGACCCAAACGGGTTGACCTTGTTCTCCTGGTAGAACTTCATCATCTCCTGATTGAGCCGCTGCCGGTCGTCCTTGTACCTCTCCTGCAGCGCTTTGATCTGCGGCTGGAGCTGCTGGAGCCCCTGCATCGAGCGGTACTGCTTGATCGTCAGCGGCAGCATCAGTGTGCGCACCACGATCGTCATCGCGATGATCGAAAGCCCCCAGCCAAAGCCGGCCGAATCGTGGAAGAACAGGAGGACCCGCTCGAACACGTCGATGATCGGCTGGAAGATGTTGGCCGTGATGAGGGTCATGGTTCAGCTCGTGGCGCGGTGGTGGAACAGCTGCTGGCCGCCGACCGGGTCGAAGCCGCCATGGCTCCACGGGTTGCAGCGCAGCAGCCTCCAGCCGCCGAGGATCAGGCCGCGGAGTATGCCGAACTCCCGGATCGCCTGCGCGGTGTATGCCGAACAGGTCGGCTCGTACTTGCAGCGCCGCGGAAGCGCCGGTGAGATCAGCCGCCGGTAGACGGCGATCACTCCGAGCGGAAGCGACCGGGCGATGCGCGCTGCGGCTCTCACGAGGAGGCCGGCTCCGCGATCTTCCCGAGCAGCTCCGCTAGCGCGCCGCGCATGCCCTCCAGACCGTCAGCCTCCGCGAGGCCGAGGGCATCCGGGCGGGCGACCACAACGAGGTCAAGGGTCGGGGGGACCGCGCCGCTCTCCGCTGTGAAGGCCTCGCGCAGGAGACGCTTCACCAGGTTGCGGTCGACCGCGCCACCAACCTTGCGTGAGACGCTCAGCCCGAGACGCGGGACAGCGAGCTCGCCCTCTTCCTGATTGCGAGGAAAGACGTGCAGCACCAGCCACCGGTTTGAGAACGATCGCCCTTGGCGATAGACGCGCTCGAACTCGGCGCTGCGAGAGAGTCGCCCGCGGCGCGGGCGGCGGCGGGAGGCGTGGGCCTCGCCGTCCACCGTCAGACGGTCAGTCGCTTGCGGCCCTTGCTGCGCCGCCGGCGCAACACAGCGCGGCCTGCGCGCGTGCTCATCCGCTCACGGAACCCGTGGGTGCGGGCTCGCTTGCGCTTCTTGGGCTGGTAGGTGCGCTTCATCAGAACTCCGGTCCGGTCCGAGGGCGAGCATGATAGCCGCAGCGCGCCATAGGCAGCCGGCCGACAGCCGCGCCCCCACCCGATCGGAGGAATTCCTCGCGACGTGCGGGCTCTCTCGCGCGGCCCGCTGACGGCGCGCGCGACCTCTGCTAGCTTGCGCGCGGCCGGTGCTTCTCGGCGCCGGCTCCTCTTCCAGAGTGCTGTACGCCTCCCCTGGAGCCGACTCCCCCTGCCGTGAACGACCACCCCCTTGACGACATCTGGCGAGTTATCGCCTCAGAACTTCGAGACGCCGTCGGCGAGTCGCTCTTCGACGTCTGGCTTGCAGGCCTCCAACCGGTCGAGTTCGACGGGGTAACGCTGATCGTGACGTCGTCGAGTGGGACCGGCGAGTGGGTTGCCGACCGGTTCGGTGCAGTCCTCAATGCAGTTGCATCGTCGGTATTGGCCACAGAGGTGACGGTGCGGGTGCTCGAAGGCGCCGCCCCCAACACCCCGGCGAAGACGCCACAGGCGCCGGTTGCCGCAACCGCCGGCGTGGCCCTGAACCCGAAGCATGTCTTCGACCAGTTCGTGATCGGCGCGCCGAACCGCTTTGCTCACGCATCAGCGCTGGCTGTGGCGGAGAACCCAGCAACCGCATACAACCCATTGCTTCTCTGTGGCGCTCCGGGTGTCGGAAAGACGCACCTGCTCCACGCGATCGGGAATTACCTCGAGCGGCACGAGCCGGGCCTGCGCGTCTTGGCGACCACCGGCGAGGCATTCGCGAACGACTTCATCAGCGCGCTGCGGACCAAGCAGATCGACCGGTTCAAGAGCCGCCATCGGGATATCGACGTCCTACTGGTGGACGACGTCCAGTTTCTGATCTCGAAGGTGCGTACTGAAGAGGAGTTCTTCCATACGTTCAATGCGTTGCGTGATGGTGGTGCGCAGGTCGTGTTGACGACCGATAGGTCACCGGCCGAGCTTGATGGCCTTCAAGAGCGGCTGCGCGACCGTTTCGCCGCAGGTCTGGTCGCGAACATCGGACCCCCAGACCGAGCCACCAGAATCGCTGCACTGCGCAAGCGAGCACAGATCGACCAACTGGTCATCACAGACGATGGTGTCTTCGACGTGCTCGCGGACCGCGCCGACGCCAACCTGCGCAACCTCGAGGGAGCGCTCGTGCGTGTCGTGGCCTTCTCATCGCTCACCGGCCGTCCTTTGGATCGAGAGCTCGCAGCCGAGGTCCTCGATGACCTAGGGATGGTCAGAAGGAGTGTGGGCACTCGGCCCATCGGTGGGCCCAGCATCGACGATGTACAGCGGATCACCTGCAGTGCCTTCGGTTTGACGCGCGAGGATCTCCTCTCACCGTCACGTGCCGGGCACATCTCCTGGCCGCGCCAGCTGGCGATGTATCTCGCCCGACAGCACACAGGGGCGAGCTTGCCAGCTATCGGCGAGCAGTTCGGTGGCCGGGGCCATACGACCGTCCTTCACGCATGCCGGCGTGCCGCCCAACGAATCGCCGCCGAAGCGCAGACCGCTGAGCTGGTGAACAGCCTGTCAGCACAGCTGTCGATCGAGGCGCGGATCGTCGATGGCGACCGGCGAGACTGACAGACTCCAAACGTTCAACAGGTGTTCCTGTGCACTCGAAACCCCAACGTGAGCGGGAAGATCAGCGGTTATCGACATTCCTGACATCCCTGACGTAGATGATTTATTGAGGTAGTACGACATGAAGATCTCAACCACGCATACCGACCTACTGGAGCAGCTCCAGGTCGTCTCACGAGTTGCATCGACGCGGAGTGCCATCCAGGCACTTGCCGGTGTCCAAATCGCAGCGAGCGCTGACGGGGTAGAGCTTCGGGCCACCGACATGGAAATCGGGTTGCGCACTCCACTCTCCGCGCAGGTGACTCGTCCTGGCGAGGTCGTGCTGCCGGCGCGGCTCCTGCTTGAGATCGCACGGCGGCTCAATGGCCCGACGGTCGAGCTCGAGCTTCGTCCAGAGCAGCAGGACGTCGAGATCGTCTCGGGCACTGCGAGCTTTCACGTGCGGACCCTGCGCGGTGAGGACTTTCCAGTGCTTCCTTCCGCCACCGGGGACCGAACGGTCGCCATGCCGGCGCAGGCGTTCACTGAGACAGTCAACCGCGTCTCACGCTCAGCCTCGCGTGATGAAACCCGCCCGATCCTCACTGGTGTACTCGTCTCGGTGGATGGGGTGACCTTGCGCATGGTCGCCACCGACTCGTACCGGCTGAGCGTCAAGGAGACGGTGCTCGAGAGCCCACTCAGTGAGGGGTTCGAGGCGAACGTGCCGGCGCGGGCGCTGGAAGAGCTCGGGCGTCTCGTCGCGACAGAGACGGAGACCATCAGCATCGGCGTCACGGCTAACCAGGTCATCTTCGCGGTTGGCCAGACAATTCTCTCTTCACGGCTGATCGATGGTCAATTCCCGAACCATTCACAGCTGATTCCCGAGGCCTTTGAGCACGAGCTCACGCTTGAGACCAGCGAGCTGTTGGAGATTGTCGAGCGCATCAGCCTTATGGCGCAGAAGAACGTTCCGCTGCGCCTGTCGTTCTCAGAGGGGGAGCTGCGCGTCTCCGCGCAGACACCTGATGTCGGCGAGGCCAGCGACCTCCTGCCGGTTCCGTT
>WLNG01000180.1 GCA_009699915.1 Actinomycetota bacterium | reverse complement strand
CCTCGGCGTTGCCTACGTGACCGGCATGATGGCCCCGCTGATCCCGCTCGCCCTGCTGTTCGGCAAGGCGAGCAGGCGCGTCCGCGATCCGCTCGTGACGCTCCGCGTCGGCAGCCACGTGAAGCACATCGGCGCGGCCAAGCTCGCCGGCACGGTCATCTTCGCCGGCTTCGGGCTGCTCTTCATCGGCCTCGCCCTCACCGGCAACTCCGACACCGCCCCCGGCTTCCAGCGCACCCTCGGCACCTGGATGCGCGAGATCGCCAACACCCTCGACGGCATCCCCAACGTCGTCGCTCTGCCCGTCCTGGCAGTCGTCGTCGGCGCGTTCCTCACCGCAGCACTCAGAAGAGGAGATCACGATCATGAGCGGCAAGAAGGCACGACTGTCCCGAACGCAGGCGAAGGCGACCACGCCCCACATGGCCAGCGAGCAGGGCTGGCGCGGCGCGCTCACAACTCCCTGGAAGGCCGGCGCCATCGTCGCGGGAGTCGTAGCGATCGTCGCCGCGAGCTTCGTGCTTCCCGGAGCATTCGGCAAGAGCGGTAGCGCGTCGAGCCACCCGATGGGCGTCGAGCACGGTGCCGGGCTCCCGGTTGGGTCGACCGTGCCGTCGTTCTCCGCCCGCGACCTGGTCAGCGGCCGGGAGATCACGTCCGCATCGCTCGCCGGCGGCAAGACGCTCCTCTTCTTCTCGGAAGGCGTGATGTGCCAGGCCTGCTTCGAGCAGATCAAGGGCATCGAGGGGGTCGGCGACCAGCTGCGCGAGCGGGGCATCAGCCTCGTCTCGATCACGCCCGACACTCCTGGCGACCTGCGCAGCGTGATCGCGCACTTCGACATCCGAACGCCCATCATCGCGGACACCAGCCGCTCGATCTCGAAGGCCTTCAACACCCTCGGCAAGGGCATGCACGAGGACACGCCCGGCCACGCCTTCGTCCTGCTCGACCACGGCAAGGTGCTCTGGTACCGCGACTACTGGCTCGCTCCAGATCGGACGATGTACGTCAAGCCCGCTGAGCTTCTCGCGGCGCTCCCAACCTGAGCCGACGAGGAGAGACAGTCAGCCATGTCCAAGCACCTGCCCACCCTCCCACGCGCCCCCATTACGGCGGTTGCGACATCGATCTTCCACCGCGCGCCACACAGAGACGAGGGCGCGAATGGCGAGCCGATCGCCAGCATCGAGCAGCTCCAACGGCTACGTGACGCACTCGACCAAGAGATCGCCGAGCGCCGCGCAGCCGAGAGAGCCGCCGCACCGAGCGGAGGCCCACGATGACCGACAACGGCTATGGGCTCTGGGGGCTCGTCGTCTTCAACATCGCGCTCTTCGTGATCTTCGCGGTCAGCTTCTTCCATCCGAAGACCAAACGCGACTGGCGCGCGATGGGTGCGTTCTCGGCATTCCTCGTCGCCCTCTTCACCGAGATGTACGGCTACCCGCTCACCGTCTACCTGCTGACAGGGCCGCTTTCGGGCCTCGTACCTGGCGTCGACCTGTCACACAACGCCGGCCACCTCTGGACCGATCTCATCGGCTGGAAGGGCGACCCGCATTTCTCGCCGTTCCATCTCGCGAGCTACTTCCTGATCGGCGGCGGCTTCTGGCTCATCGCAACGGCCTGGCGGCACCTGCACGCCGCCCAGCGGGTGGGAGCCCTCGCCGTTGACGGCCCCTACCGGAAGATCCGCCACCCGCAGTATTCGGGACTGATGCTGATCATGGTCGGCTTCCTCCTGCAGTGGCCGACGATCGCGACGCTCGCGATGTTCCCGGTGCTCGTGCTCGTCTATCGCCGACTGGCGATCCGCGAGGAACGCGACGTTCGTGCCAGCTTCGGTGACGCCTACGAGGGCTACGCGAGGAGCACCCCACGCTTCGTGCCTCGGCGCGGCAGTTGGACGAAGACGGCCGTGAAGCCTGCCGGGAGCCGGCGATGACCTCGACAACGCAACCCGCAGCCTCTGCCACGCGCCGGGCGGGCATCGCAGGACGCGTCTGGGGCGGCGTGGTCGCCACGTGGGGCGTCATCGCCGGCATCGCGCCGCACGTCCTCCATCACGTCGGCCCGTTGGCCGGCGCAGCTCTGCTGGCGGGGTTCGGCGGCAAGGCCATCTTCTTCGCGCTGGGGCTCATCTTGTCCATCCCGATGCTGCGACGACTGCATCGTCGGTTCAGGACACTCGTCGCCCCGGCAATCGCCGTGGCCGTGTTCGCAGCCATGTTCGCCTTCTCGTCGCTCGTGATCGCTCCGCTCATCACCGGCAGCCCCACCAAGCTGAGTCCGCCCGGAATCGAGCAGCCTGCCGACGACGTGAATCACGCAAGCCATCACGCAGGGTGACGACGGGCTACAGCCGACACGGCGAGCTTCGCGAGATCTTCACACGCCACGGCAATTCTGCAGCAGGCGTGAAGCGAGAGACCTCGATGACGATGTCCGGCAGAGTCGTGAAGGCCCGTAGCGACCGGCGATGATCTTCCTCGGTGGACGTCCGGCACGGCGCTCGTCCGTCATGGGATGGCCCGTGGCCGTCGTGGCTACTTGGGGCGCGACTGCGGCTGGTGCGCGAGTCGTGGCGGTAAACACTCTAAGCCCGTCGCGAGTGCCGGTCGGATCGGGAACGACCGGAGAGCTCTTGTTCGTCGCGCTTGCGGTCGTGATTGCGTTCCCCGCCCTGCGCCGCCTCGGCCAAAGGCAGCGACGGCCCTTGATGGTCATTACCTCGACCGTAGCGCTCATCGCTGCATTCATCGGTATGACCCAGATCCTCGAGTGGCTTCTAGGCCCGTCTTGACGAAGCGCCGAGGGCATTCACCGCTCCTTCATCCGCTGGGGCTTTGATCTTCCAGCTACTGCATCAAGAGATCGAGGAGCAATGGTGAACGCCTCCATGCCTGAAGAGACGTCCTTCCTGACACGACACATGACTCGACCCGAACATGCCCCCGAGGAAGCGCCCGACACACTCACGACGATTGCGACCCGCTCGGAACAGACGCGAGCGCACCTGCACACACTCACGAGCCGCCGGTACGCGCGCTTGCCCAGGGGAACCGCCATCGTGGGTCGCGACCGATTGAACCAGTGGCACGTCGTGTGGTGCCCAAACCACAGTCGTGAGCCCGTGAGATCGTTTCGGCGGGACGAACTGGGATTTCCCGCAGATGGCGCGGAGAGCATCGTCGCATGGCTCTGGCGGCAACCATGGTCCGCTGGGATGCGTGCGGCACCCCCAACGTAGCCCAGTCACTCTTCATCGGACGGCCCGCTTCACACGGTCTTAGCGGGCATCTTCACGCGGCCTTCACAGCCGAGCGCGATGCTCGGAGCATCGAGAATATGGAGTGGATCATGACGACCTCTCAGCTCTTGTTCCTCGCGCCGATCGCGATCCTCGTGCTCTGGATGGTCTTCTCGCACGGCGGCGGTCACGGCGGCGGTCACGGCATGAGCGGTTGCGGCGGGGGCCACGCCGGCCATGGCGGCACGGGTGGAACGCAAAAGAAGAGTCCCGACCACGATCATGGGACTGGGACAACCGAGTGAGCCGGTGACCCGGCGACGGGCTTCCTGGGCGGCCGCAGCAGTCTCAAGGGCCGGGCGGCCGCCCACCCAACACTTTGCTCGACCGAGTCGCTTGAACAACAACTGACGCGATCGGCTCGTTTCGCCGAGTGAAGTTCGGCACTCGAGTGGGGGCGTCGCGCCTAGTCGACCGTTGTCTCCTTGGGCGTTACCCGGAGGCCCAAGATGTCCGGCGCGCGCAGGCTCGCCGCGGCCAGAGCGGCCGTGAGCAGAGCGATGCCCGCGTT
>WLNG01000018.1 GCA_009699915.1 Actinomycetota bacterium | reverse complement strand
GTCGTACTGCGGCGCACAGATTTTCGAGGCCGTCGGGCTCGATTCAGGGCTCGTCGCTCGCCACTTCACCGGGACCGCATCGCGGATCGGCGGCGTCGGCCTCGATGTTCTGGCCCAGGAGGCGATCGATCGGCATGCTCGCGCCTGGGATCGTGATCCCGCCGAGCCGGAGGGCCTGCTGCCGGTCGGCGGTATCTATGCGTGGCGCCGTGACGGCGAGCACCACATGTGGAATCCCGACACGATCGCGCTCGTGCAGCATGCGGTCCGTGCCCCTGGCGGACCGAGCGACGTCCCGGCGAATGGCGCCGGACCGGCGACCTGGGGCGATGCCTGGGAGCGCTATCTGGAGTTTGCCCACCAGGTCAATGACGATGCTGCACGACGCGCGACGCTGCGCGGCCTGCTGCGGCTGCGCGCCGACCTCACGCCGATCCCACTCGAGGAGGTCGAGCCCGCCTCCGAGATCGTGAAGCGGTTCGCGACCGGCGCGATGTCGCTCGGGTCGATCTCCACCGAGTCGCACGAGACGCTCGCGATCGCGATGAACCGGCTCGGCGGACGCTCGAACACCGGTGAGGGCGGAGAGGACCCGCGGCGTTTCACAGCCGACCCGAACGGGGATCTGCGGCGCTCGTCGATCAAGCAGGTCGCCTCAGGCCGCTTCGGCGTCACGATCCATTACCTCGTCAACGCCGATCAGCTGCAGATCAAGATGGCGCAGGGCGCCAAGCCCGGCGAGGGCGGCCAGCTCCCCGGCCACAAGGTCGATCGCTACATCGGCTGGGTCCGGCACACGACCCCGGGCGTCGGTCTGATCTCGCCCCCGCCGCACCACGACATCTACTCGATCGAGGATCTCAAGCAGCTCATCTACGACCTGCGCTGCGCGAATCCGCGCGCGCAGGTGTCGGTCAAGCTCGTCTCCGAGGTCGGCGTCGGCACGGTCGCCGCCGGCGTCGCCAAGGCCAATGCCGATCACGTCCTGATCTCCGGTCACGACGGCGGCACCGGAGCCTCGCCGCTCTCCTCGATCCATTCGGCCGGCATCCCCTGGGAGATTGGGCTCGCGGAGACGCAGCAGACGCTGCTGCTCAACGACCTGCGACGCCGGATCATCGTCCAGACCGATGGTCAGCTGAAGACCGGTCGCGATGTGGCTATCGCCGCGATCCTCGGGGCCGACGAGTACGGCTTCTCGACCGCCCCGCTGATCGCGACCGGCTGCATCATGATGCGCGCCTGCCACCTGAACACCTGCCCGGTCGGCATCGCCACACAGGACCCGGAGCTGCGCAAGCGCTTCAAGGGACGCCCCGAGCACGTCGTGAACTTCTTCTTCTTCGTCGCCGAGGAGCTGCGCGCGATCATGGCCTCGCTCGGCATCCGCACCGTCGACGAGATGATCGGCCGTACCGAGCTGCTCGAGGCCGACGAAGCGATCGACCACTGGAAGGCGCGCGGGGTGGACCTCAGTCAGATGCTCCACCGCCCGCAGGTTCCGCAGGGCGCGTCGCTGCACCGTTCGGAGGCGCCTCCGGCCGTGCTCGACGACGCCCTCGACTGGCAGCTCATCGAGCAGGCGCAGCCCGCGATCGATCGCGGCGAGCATGTCGAGATCACCGTCCCGGTGCGCAACGTCAACCGCTGCGTCGGCGGCCTGCTCTCCAGCCGCATCGCACAGGACCACGGCGCCGGCGGTCTCCCGGAAGGCACGATCGATGTGCGGTTCAAGGGATCGGCGGGCCAGAGCTTCGGCGGCTGGCTCGCCCCGGGCGTGACCTTCACGCTGCGCGGCGACGCGAACGACTACACCGGCAAGGGGCTCTCGGGCGGTGTGCTGGCGATCTCCCCGCCGGAGGGGGTCACCTACCGCGCTGAGGAGAACGTCATCGTCGGCAACACCGTCCTTTACGGTGCCACGAGCGGCCGCGCCTTCCTGCGCGGCCGGGCTGGGGAGCGCTTCGCGGTGCGCAACTCCGGTGCGAGTGCCGTCGTGGAGGGTGTCGGCGATCACGGTTGCGAGTACATGACCGGCGGGCGCGTCGTCGTCCTGGGCCCGACCGGCCGCAACTTCGCCGCTGGCATGAGCGGCGGCCTCGCATATATCTTCGACGAGGACGGCACCTTCGAGCGTCGTGTGAATCCGACGATGAGCGACCAGCTCGAGCCGCTTGACGAGGCCGACGTGCTCGAGCTGCGCGCCCTGATCGCCGAGCATGTCGAGCGCACCGGCTCCGCGATCGGCGAGCGGGTTCTCGGCAACTGGGACGAGCTGTTGCCGCGCTTCGTGAAGATCTTCCCCGCCGACTACAAGCGCGTGCTCGCGGAGTTCGCTGCGCAGGAGGCCGAGACGACCGACGACCCGGGCATCGGTCCGGAGCGCAACGTCGTCTCCACCGGCGGACAGGGCTTCGTCACCGAGGAGGGCGACTCCTGATGGGCGAGATCGGCGGGTTCCTGAAGATCCAGCGTTCGGGGATTCCGTACAAGGATCCGGTCGAGCGCCTCCAGGTCGATCCGTACCGCGAGTTCGTCGTGCGGCGCTCCGACGCGGAGCTCTCCGCCCAGGGCGCGCGCTGCATGGAGTGTGGCGTGCCCTTCTGTCACAACGGCTGTCCGCTGGGGAACCTCATCCCGGACTGGAACGACCTCGTCTACCGGGGCGACTGGCAGGGCGCGATCGCGCAGCTCCACGCCACGAACAACTTCCCCGAGTTCACCGGGCGTCTGTGCCCGGCCCCGTGCGAGGCTGCCTGTGTCCTCGAGATCCGCGAGGGCGAGTCGGTCTCGATCAAGCAGATCGAGAATTCGATCATCGATCGCGCCTGGGACGAGGGCTGGGTCGTGCCGCAGCCGCCGCGCACCGAGACGGGCCGCAGCGTTGCGGTCGTCGGTTCGGGGCCTGCGGGCATGGCGGCGGCGCAGCAGCTGCGCCGCGCGGGCCACCGCGTCGTCCTCTTCGAGCGCGATGAGGCCGCCGGAGGGCTGGTGCGTTTCGGCGTTCCGGATTTCAAGATCGAGAAGTACGTCGTCGAGCGCCGCGTCCAGCAGCTCGTGGACGAGGGCGTCGAGCTGCGCTGCGGTGTCGATGTCGGTGTCGACGTCACCGGCGAGGAGCTGCGGACACAGTTCGATGCGGTGGTCTTGACGATCGGCTCGCGCGTCCCGCGTGACCTGCCGGTTCCCGGACGGGAGCTCGACGGTATCCATCCCGCGATGGACTACCTCTACGTGCGCAACCGCTGGGCGGCAGGCGAAATCGGCCCGGCCCCGACCACCGATGCCCCGCAGTCGGCCCAAATCAGCGCGACCGGGAAGCACGTCGTCGTCGTCGGCGGCGGCGATACCGGCGCCGACTGCGTCGGCAACTCGATCCGTGAGGGTGCGCTCTCGGTCACGCAGCTCGAGCTGCTTCCCGAGCCGCCTGAGCATCGTCCGGATGACCGCACACCGTGGCCGCTCTGGCCGCAGAAGTTCCGTCTCTCCTATGCGATGGAGGAGGCGAAGGGCATCGGCAAGGGGGAGCAAGACTTCTCCGTCGTCACGACCCACTTCAGCGGGCAGGACGGCCGGGTCACCGCGCAGCACCTCGCCCAGGCCGACGCGGCCCCGCCGTTCGGGCCGGTCGCCGGCACCGAGCGCGAGCTCAAGGCCGATCTCGTCCTGCTCGCGATGGGGTTCGTCCATCCCGAGCAGGAGGGCATCGTCGCCCAGCTCGGCTGCGAGCTCGACCAGCGCGGCAACGTGAAGGCCTCGACCTACGAGACCTCCCAGCCCGGCGTCTTCGCGGCCGGTGACGCCCGCCGCGGCCAGTCGCTGATCGTCTGGGCGATCAACGAGGGCCGTCAGTGCGCTCGGATGGTCGACCGCCATCTGGCGGCGCTGCCCGTCTGACGCGGAACGCTGACGCAGGCGTCATCGTCCGGTAGCCTCTCGTCAATGGGCTCCCCTTCGCTTCCACGCGTAGCGGTGATCGGCGCAGGATCCTCCGGCATCGCAGCGCTGAAGGCCCTGCGGGACCGCGGCTTCGACGCCACCTGCTACGAGGCCTCCGATCGCGTCGGAGGCAACTGGGTCTTCGAGAACGTCAACGGGATGTCGGCGTGCTACCGCGATCTGCACATCAACACGTCGCGCCTGCGGATGGCCTACGACGACCTCCCGATGCCGCAGGACTATCCGGACTATCCGCGTCACGATCAGATCGCGGCCTACTTCGACATGTATGTCGATCAGTTCGACCTGCGCCCGCTGATCCGCTTCGGCACCCGCGTCGAGCGCGCCGACCGCGGTGCTGACGGGGTGTGGACCCTGACGATCTCCGGCGGCGAGACCGAGCGTTTCGACGCGCTGCTGGTGGCCAACGGCCACCACTGGGACCCGCGCTGGCCCGAGCCTGGGTTCCCCGGCTCCGAGACCTTCACCGGGCGCCAGATGCACGCGCACGACTACCGCAGCCCCGACGATCTGCAGGGTCGCGACGTTGTCGTCCTCGGGATGGGCAACAGCGCGATGGACATCTCGGTCGAGGCCTCCTACGTCGCGCGCAGCGTGCACCTCGCTGCGCGGCGCGGTGCGCACGTCGTTCCCAAGTACCTCTTCGGCAAGCCGACCGACCAGCTCGGCGCGTGGATGAACCCGCGGATCCCGTTCGAACTGCGTCGCCGCCTCGTCGCCCGCCTGATGAAGATCTACGTCGGCGACATGTCGAAGTACGGGCTGCCGGAGCCCGACCATGGATTCGGTCAGGCCCATCCGACGGTCTCCGGCCGGATTCTCGACCGCATCACGCACGGGGCGATCACCGTTCATCCGAACATCCGCCGCCTCGACGGCGACGAGGTCGAGTTCGAGGACGGCACGCGCGTCCACGCCGACGTCGTCGTCTACTGCACCGGGTACCGGATCAGCTTCCCGTTCTTCGACGAGGGTTTGATCAGCGCCCCCGGGAATCGGATCGATCTCTACCGGCGGGTGTTCCATCCGGAGATCCCGAACGTCTTCTTCATCGGGCTGCTGCAGCCCCTCGGCGCGGTGATGCCGCTCTCCGAGGCGCAGGGCCGCTGGGTCGCGGACCATCTGGCGGGCGGTTACGCCCTGCCGCCCGCGGGCGAGGTGCGCCGTTTCATCGTGCAGGATCTCGCGGCAATGCAGCGCCGTTACGTCGCCTCCAAGCGCCACACCATCCAGGTCGACTTCGACGACTACCTGTACGAGCTCGAGCACGAACGCCAGCGCGGCGGGGAACGCGCTCGGGCGCAGGGATATCCGCTCCCCGTCCCGGCGCTCGCAATGGCCGGGGCAATCGCGTGACGCAGGCGGTCGCCGGGCGTCGCGCGGAGAAGAAGATCGCGAACCGCACCGCGATCTTGCAGGCGGCCCGCGAGATCTTCGCGCAGGAGGGTTTCGACGGAGCCACCGTGCGTGACATCGTGCGCGGGTCGGGGCTCGCGAGCGGCACGTTCTACAACTATTTCCCCGACAAGGAGTCGGTGCTGCGCGAGATCCTCGACGAGACGACGGGGGAGATTCGCGCCCGCGTCCACGTCGCACGCAGCTCTGCGACGACGGCGGAGGGTTTCGTATGCGACGGCTTCCGCGCGTACTTCGAGTACCTCGCAGGCGAAGCCACGACGCTCGCGCTCATGAGCCGCAACGCCGGCGTGATCCGTGCGCTCTTCGATGAGCCGGCAATCGGCGCAGGCGTTGCGCAGTTGCGACGCGATCTCGACGCGGGCGTGAAGGCGGGCATGCTCGCCCCGCACGACACCGCGCTGATGGCCGCGGCGATGGTCGGCGCCGGGGTCGAGATCGTGATTCACCTCGCGCAGAGCGAGTTCCCTGACGTCGACGGCGCGGTCGGCCTGCTCACGGCGGTGTTCGTGCCGCGACTGACGCCGTCCTGAGCGCCGACCGGCGCCGACCGGTGCGCGCCGGCATGGCGCCCCGGTAGCCTTCTGCCATGGGACGCACCTCCGTCGCAACGCTCTGCGCCTTCGCACTCGTCCTCGTCGCCCTCGTCGGACCAGCAGCCGCGGCGCCGACCGTCCCGGGAGCGGTAGGGAAGGCCACCGGGCAGATTCCCGCGCAGGTCCTCGCCTACTGGACCCCCGCGCGCAAGGCTGCCGCCAAGCCCCGCGCGCTCGCCAAGTCCGGCGGCGGCGGCTCGACGACTTCGGCCTACACGATCACGCAGGTGGGCAACACGGAACGGCTCGGCTTCCCCGGCAGGACCAACGGCAAGGTCTACATGACCTTCGGCAAGTCGAACTACGTCTGCTCCGGCACCGCGGTCGCGAGCGTCAACGGGAGCACCGTGCTTACCGCGGGCCACTGCGTCTGGGACGCCGCCTCCGGCTACGCGACGAACTTCGTCTTCGTCCCGGCGAAGTCGGGTTCTAGCGAGCCGTACGGTGCTTGGGCGGCGACGGCGGTCTACACAACGCAGGCATGGCACGATTCGGAGGACTTCTCGTTCGACAACGGAGCCGCGAAGGTCGCGACGAACGGCGGCACGACGCTCACCGGCACGCTCGGCGGTGGGCGCGCGATCACCTTCTCCGGCGCGCGCGACCAGGCGTACACGCTCTACGGGTATCCCGCCAGCGGCAAGTATTCCGGCCAGTACCTCTACAAGTGCGCGACGCGCTACGCGGGCGACGATCCGAGCATCTCCAGCGATCCCAAGCCGATTGGCGTGCGCTGCAAGTGGCCCGGGGGCAGCAGCGGGGGCGCCTGGATCGGCGTCGACGGCAATGTCGCGAGCGTCACGAGCTTCGGCTACGCCTCGCTCTCCGACTGGGTCTTCGGGCCCTATCTGGGCGCGGTCGCCCAGGCGTTCTACACGGACGTCCAGGACAACTGATCCGGAGGGTCGGACGTCCGGCCAGCCGACGAGCACAAACGCCGCTCTGAGCGGCATTTGTTCCTCGCTCTCGGGGGAGTTCCTGCGCGATGGTCGCGCTAGGCGGTGTGGAACCTGCCACACGCCGAGTGCATGACGACGACGCCCACCGAGCCCGACGCTTTCCCCCCGCCCGACGCCATCGGTCGCAGCCTGAGCGCGGCCGAGCGGGAGAGGTTCGTCGTCGAGGTCATCCGGCTCCATGCGGAGAGCCTGATGCGTCTCGCGCGGCGGCACAGCCTCTGCGCCGATGACGCGCACGACGCCTACCAGCGCGGCCTGGAGATCTTCCTGCGGCATGCGCATCGCCTCGATCCCGAGCGCGCCCCGAGTTGGTTGCGCACAGTCGTCAAGCACGAGGCGATGGCCGTCCGTCGCAGCCGCCAGCGCGACCTCGGCGTCGTCGAGGTCGACTTTGACGGGATCGAGAGCCGCACCACGGCCTCGCCGGAGGATCAGGCGCTCGGCGCCGATCTCGTGGCACGGTCGGCCGAGGCGCTCCAGCGTCTGAAGCCGCAGGAGGTCCGCGCGCTCTGGCTGCGCGCTCAGGGCAACAGCTACGAGGAGATCCAAGAGCTCACCGGATGGTCGCGCACGAAGGTCAACCGTTGCCTTTATGAGGGCCGTAGGAGCTTTCTGGAACGCTTTGCGGGGATCGAGGCGGGGGAGGAGTGTCGCCGCTGGGAGCCGCTGCTCTCGGCGGTCGTCGACGGTGAGGCCGCGCCCGACGAGTTGCTCGAACTGCGTCCGCACCTGCGCGCCTGCCCGGCGTGTCGCGCGCTGGTGCGCGAACTGCACCGCTCCAGCGCACCGCTCGGCGTGCTCCTTCCCGCGGGTCTGGTGTGCGGGGCCGCTCCTGAAGCGTCCGAGCACGCAGTCGGTCGCGCGCTCGAGACGGCAACCGCCTGGCTCGGAGAGCGGGCGGCGGCCTCGGCGATGCGCGTCCAGCTGCTGACTGCGAGCGCCCTGACGTCGGCCGGCAAGCTGACGGCCGTCGCCGCGGCCTCGGCCGCGATCGCGGGGGGCGGGATGACGGCGGTCGAGGTTGCACGCCCCGCAGCGGCGCCGGACCGCAGGCCGCCGGCAGCGATTCGGACCTCGCCATCCTCGGTGCCCGCCGTCGCGGCCCGTCGGCCACCGCAGCCCGTCAGGGACCGCGTGGTCGCCGCTTCGGTCCCGCGACCGCGCACCGCCCGCAGCACCCCCGCACCAGAGCCCGTGACGGCGCCCGTCACGACGCCGCAGCCGTCGGTCTCCGCGGCCGCTGAGCTCGGGCTCGAAGGGCCCTGAGACGTCCGGTCGGCCGCGTAGCTTCCCGCCAACTGCCAACCCTCTCCGGCGGGAGCCGCCCTGTCGATGCCCCTCTGCTTCATCGAACCCCACGACGCAATCCGCGTGATCGCCGAGTCCATCGGCCGCGAGGCTCGGCGTCAGCTGCTGGGTGAGCTCGTCCGCTCTTGGGTCGATGCGATCCCAGAGAACGAGCTCGAGTCGCACTATGTCAGGGCCGTTGCCGACCTCGACGAGCACGACCTGTCAATGCTCGCCGCGTGGCACGCATCGCTGGAGGTCGGGCAGCCGATCGCCAACCGGGACTTCCTCGTCGGCGTCTTCTCCTCGCTCGGCGAGAACCGGCGCGAGGCCCTGAAGATCGCCGCCGGCTTCCGCGGCGAGGAGGCATTCGAGTCCGGCATTTCTGAGGACCAGGCGCTTGAGGCGGTTCTCCCGCTGCTCCCGCGCGAGCAGGCGGTGGAGCTCGCGCAGGAGTGCCTGGAGCTCTATCTCTGGGACCGGCTCGGCTCCGAGAACTAGCGCGCGGTCAGCCGTCGGCGCGGCGCAGCATGTCGTAGCGCCCAACGCCGGTTTCGCCGTCCGGTCCGTGCCAGCGCAGAAAGGCCGTGTCGAGGCGCAGGCGCCCGAGGTCGAGCGTCGTTCCGCAGAGGACCTCCCCATTGGCCCGCAGCGGCGGACCATCATCGTCGATCCACAGTTCCAGCCCGGCCCGGAGCTGACGGCCATCCTCGTCAAAGGTGGTCGAGATCCGCGGATCTGCGACCGGGACCGCGACCGGCGCTCCGCCCGGTCCCGGGCTGAACATCGTGGCGGCTATCGCATCGGATCCGTGGCCGTCGGTGCGATCGGGCGTGATCGCGGCCAGCGTCAGCGCGCGATCGCCGAACCATGCGCTGACGGTGCGGGTGCGCGAGATCCCCGCCCAGTTCGGATCGCCCCAGGAGCGTCCGCGCTGGCCGAGGCCGTCGATGCGCAGCCGCGTTCCGCCGATCTGCGCACTGCCCCGAACGCGCAGCGGCTGCTCGTACCCAGCCATGCCGCCGAGCTTTGCGACCGGGCTCTTTTCGGCCAGCGCGCCGGCCGCGCCGCAGGCCTTCAGCTCAAGGTCGAGGCTCGCATCATCCCCCGCCCAGGAGACCCGCCACGAGTGCAGCGGCTCGACGGTCTGCAGGTCGATGCCCGCCGCCCCGATAGTGCTCCAAGAGTCCGCCTCGGCCGTCTCCACGCTGCCCTCGGCGCAGACAGCGGCGATCTCGTCACCGTGGAAGAGGAGGACGAGCCCGCTCGCCTGCGTTCCCGCCACCAGCCCGAGGCGCAACGTGCCGAAGAGTCCGCGGTCCGGGTCGCCGAACGAGACGGTCACGGCGTCGCTGAACGCGTCGCCGGTGCTGGCCCGCGGTTCTTCGAAGTCGGGCAGGATCTCCATCAGCGTGGCCCGTCCTGCCGTGGCAGCTCACGCGCATCTGCATCGATGGCGGTCCCCTCGGCGTCGTAGGTGCGCGTTGCGCGCTGTGCACCCCAGGCCGCGCCGCGCACGGTCCAGGCTGCGGGACCGCCGGCGGCGCTCGCTCCGGTCATCACGAGCCGCGGAGCCACGAAACGCCGGATCAGCGCGCGGGTCGGCGGGACGAGCAGCAGCACGCCGAGGATGTCGGTCAAAAAGCCCGGTGTGAGCAGCAGTGTGCCGCCGAGAATGATCAGTGCCCCGTCGGCCGTCTCGCGTGCAGGGACGCGACCCTCGGCGAGCGCCGTGCGCAGGCGCCGCCAGGCGCTGCGTCCCTGCTGACGCAGGAGCCAAGCCCCGAGCAGCGAGTCGGCGATCAAGAGCGCGATCGTCGGCAGGATGCCGATGAACTGGCCGACCTGGATGATCGTCCAGATTTCGGCGATCGGCACCAGGATGAAGAGGAGGAGCAGGAGGACCGGCATCTCTGTCCCGTGAGGCTACGAGAAGCCGATGAAGGGATCCTGAAGAGGCGCCGTCACGCGGTGGCGGCGGGACGCCGATCGAACTCGACGCCATCAAGCCGGTCGAGGCCGACGATCTCGATCAGGGTCAGGATCTGCGGCGCCGCACGGCGTAGGAGCATCGCGTGGCCCGCAGCGCGCAGGCGGCGGGCGATCATGACGAGGTCGAGCATCAGCGAGGTATCAGCGAACTCGAGCCCCGTGAAGTCGACGGTCAGGTCCTCGTTGACGGCGAGTGCGCGCGAGAGGGCCGGGCGGCGCAGGCTCTGTGTCGAGCGATCCTCGTCACCGCTGCAGTGCAAGACCGCCGGGCTGTCAGCCAAGGTGACGATAAAAGCACGCTACCGCACCGGCGACGGTCGTGCTCGGCGGCTCTACACTGCGGCCATGGCCACCGTGGACGACGTCGAAGCTGCCCTGACGAACATCATCGACCCGGAGCTCGGGATGGACTTCGTCGAGCTCGGATTGATCTACGACATCTCCGTTGACGGCCCCGCCGTCCACGTGACGTACACGCTGACGACGCCGGCCTGCCCGATCGGCCCGATGGTCGCCGAGCAGATCGAGGAGTTCGTCGGCGAGCTCGACGGCGTCGAGACGGTCACCTCGGAGTTGAGCTTCACGCCGCCTTGGACACCGGATCGGATGTCCGAGGACGCGAAGTTCGCGCTCGGCTACTGAGCGGCGCGCGCGGCGACCAGCAGTTCGTCGATCGCGCCATCGAGCGCTGACTTGATGTCGTCGATGTCCGGAACGGCGTCGTAATCGCCGAGCAGTCCGAAGGCGATCTTCCCGTCGTAGCTCATGATCGCGATCGCGAGCGCGTGGTCGCGCGGAAGGAAGGCGATCGGCTGGAGGTGCAGCATGCGACGCCCCATGACGTAGAGCGGGGTCTGGGGCCCGGGGACGTTCGTCACGATCAGGTTGAAGAGGCGTGTTGAGAAGTTGATCCGCGAAGCCTGGGCGAGCACCGTCGGCGGCGCGAACCCCTGCGCGCCGGCGAGGACGGCCGCGCCGACCGCCTGCTTGGACTCCTTCAAGCCATCCATCTCCTCGCGCACAACCTGTAGGCGCGTCACGCCGTCCTCGATGTAGACCGGCAGCGGGCCGCGCATCGCCACGATCTGGTTGCCCAGTTCGCCGCCGGCGCCCGGCGCTCGTACGGAGACCGGCACGAGCGCGCGCAGTTCGAGTCCCTCCGTGCGCACGTTGCGCCCATGCAGCCACGCGCGCAGGGCGCCGGTGACCACCGCGAGCACCACGTCGTTGACGGTGCCGCCGAGCCCGTCCTTGATCTCCTTGAACTCGGCGAGCTGGCGCTCCACGACGCGGTAGCGCCGGTGCGGGCCGATCTCCACGTTGAGCGGGGTGCTCGGCGCAGGGCTCAGCACCGCCAGCAGCAGTTCGCCGACGCCCTCGGCGCCGTCGCGGACCTCGCGCAGGACATCCTGAGGACGCCGGAGCAGCGAGGCGAGCGCGCTCACGCCGCGCGCGGCGTTCGTTGCAGCGCCGAGGGCACCTGACACGAGCAGCTCGGTATCTCCGGGCTCTGCTGCCGGGAGCCAGGGGCGCTCGGGGTGCTCAACCGGAGGGGCGTCGGGAGAGAGGTCGAAGAGGACGGTTCCGAGGTCGACGCCCGAGATGCCGTCGATCACCGCGTGGTGGGTCTTCCAGACGAGCGCCCAGCGCCCGCCGGAGACGCCCTCGACGACCCACATCTCCCAGAGCGGGCGAGTGCGGTCGAGCTGGCGGGAGAAGATCCGCGAGACCAGCCGGTGCAGCTGCTGGTCGCTGCCCGGTGCCGGGAGCGCGGTCTGCCGCACGTGGTAGTCGATCGTGAAGGCCGGGTCGTCGGTCCAGACCGGCCGGCCCGTGGCCATCGGCGGGTAGGTGAGGCGCTGGCGGTACCGCGGAACCAGATGCAACCGCTCGCGGATCGTGTCGAGGAAGTCCTCGAACCGCGGCGGTGGACCCTCGAAGGTGGTCACGGCGCCGATGTGCATGTGCGAGGTCGGCCCCTCTTGTACGAGGAACGACGCGTCGAGCGCGGTCAGTCGATCGAAGTGCTCCTGGGCCACAACCTTCCCCTCCGTGGCGCACACTACCGCCGTGCAGGCTGCCGATCGGCACGCGGCTCCCGACTGCATGCGAAGATGCAG
>WLNG01000179.1 GCA_009699915.1 Actinomycetota bacterium | reverse complement strand
CGCAGACGGTGCGCGCGAGCGCGGCCGGCTGCGCCTCGGTCTCAAGCGCAACGACGCCGAGCTGGGCGTCGACGAGCACGCGCCGCAGCAGCGGCTCGGGGCTGTCTGCGCTGACGGTGACATCCCACACGAGCACGGCACGCCCGGGACCCTTTCCGCCGACAAGCCGCGGGTCATAGATCGCCAGCGACGCCTGCTGCGCGTGCAGATCCGCGTGCCCGAGCTCACGCGTCAGTGCTCGCAGCGCCACCGCCTGCGCCTGCTCACCGGTGAGACGCGGCGTGGTGTCCGGCGCTGCGCCGGGCAGGACCTCGCTGCTGGCGGCCGCGACGCGGCCCTGCGCGTCGACGAGCACGACGGCTTCGCCGCCGATCACCGGCACCCCGCCATGCGACTCCTGCAGGCGCACAACGGTGTGGCCCGAGGCGAGCGGCTCGCGAGCGGTGATCCGCAGGTCGGCCGAGGCAGCGGCCCGCGTCTGATTCAGGAAGGCGCGCGCGACGCGGCCGGGAGTCGCGCTGGCCGCGGCGACGTCCACCGCCAGCGGCGCATGGCTCCCACCGGCGTTGAAGACCCGCACCGACCCGCGCGGGCTCGGCGGGGCCTCAGCGGCGCGCGGCACGGCGGGCCGCTCGCCCGCGAGGACGGGCGCCGTCTCGCAGGCTGCGACGACCGCCAGTACGAGGGCCGGCACGAGGAGTCTGCGCCGCATCGGTCCATTGCAGCACAACCCTTACGGGCGGCCGGCCGGTTCAGGCGACTTTGGCCAGGGCGCGCTGAATCGCAGGACGCTGCGCGTGGCGCTCGATGTACGCCTGGACGTTCGGACCGAGCTCGCCGGCGCCGACCGCCGGAATGAAGCCGGCGACGCGGGCGGCGATGATGTCGGCCACGGAGAGCCGGTCCCCGACGAGGAACTCGCGCCCGCCGATGGCGCTCTCGAGCACGTCAACCGCCGCCTGCGCACGCTCCAGGAGGCCGTCCACGATCTGCGGGGCGGCCTCGCGGTGGTGCCAGATCTCAAGCATCGGCGGCTCGATCTCGGTCATCGCGAAGAACACCCACTGATAGACCTGCGCGCGCTCGTACGTGCCGGCGGCCGGCAGCAGGCCGGCATCGGGGTAGGCCTCAGCGAGGTGCAGGCAGATCGCGGAGGACTCGAAGAGCGGGCCGTCGTCGCCGACGAAGCCCGGCGCCCGGCCGAGCGGCTGGATGCGCAGGTAGTCCTCCTGCTGCATCTCCTCGGCGGTCAGGACCGTGAGCTCATAGGGCACGCCGATCTCCTCGAGCGTCCAGAGGACGCGAATCGGACGGCCGGTTCCTGCGCGGTGGTAGACGTTCATGGCCGGGGACTGTACGTCACGCGGGATCTCCGCGTCATAAGCTCCCGCGATGCTGCGGCGCCGCCTGCCCCTCATCCTGCTGGCTGCGATGCTCCCGCTCACCGCAGCGGCGCCCGCAGCGCACGCGGCTGGGCCCGCAGTCGAGGGCATCGCGCCGGCGTTCGGCGAATCGGTCCCCGACCACACGATCGGTTGCCCCGGAAACGTGGCGACGGTCGCCGTCACCGTCCCTCCCGGCAGGACGCTGATGATCGATGGACGGCGCCTCGGTCCGGGGAGCCGCAGGCTCCAGATCGCGCTGAAGCCGGGACAGCGCTTCACGCTGCGCTTCTCCGGCAGGTGGACCCGCACGCACAGCGTCCGCTGTCTCCCCGCCGACTTCCCGACGTGGACGACCACCCGCTCCGGAACGCCGCAGGTGCAGTGGCTCGTTTTCTCCCAGGTCCTCCCGCCCGCCGGCGCCTACGCGATCATCGCCGACGCCCATGGCGTTCCGGTCTGGTGGCACAACCAGCCGACGACCGAGCGGATCATCGACGTCAAGGTCCTGCCGGACCGCACCGTCGCCTGGACACCGACCGCGCTGAGCTTCTTCGGTGAGGGGACGTTCGCGCGCTACGCCCTCGGCGGAGGTCGGCTGCCGGGCATCACCGGCGTGGGCTACAAGGCCGACCACCATGAGCTCATCCAGGAGCGCGGGGGGCGCTATCTCGTGCTCGTCTACCGGCCGCGCGATCACGTGGATCTGACAACGATCGGCGGCCCCGTGGACGCGACGGTGCTCGAGGGGGAGGTTCAGGAGGTCACCGCCGCCGGCCGGCTCCTGTGGTCATGGAGCATGCACGGGCACGTCGCGCTGGCGGAGCGCTCATCGCTCTCGGCGACCGCGATGCTGCTGCACGGACGGATCGTCTACGACCTCGACCATCTCAATGCGATCGAGCTCGACGGACCCGATCACCTGATGATCTCGGCACGCCACGAGCACGCCGTCTACCGCATCCGCCGCTCCACCGGCGCGATCGACTGGAAGCTCGGGGGAACACGCACCTCGCGCAGCCTCAAGGTCCTGGGCGACCCACTCGGCGCGGACCCGTTCGGCGGTCAACATGACGTGCGCCTGCTCCCGGACGGCACGATCACGGTGCATGACAACGGCACGACGCGCAACCGCCCGCCGCGCGCGGTGCGCTACCGAATCGACCGCGCGCGACGGACCGCGACGCTGGTCGAAGACGTGCGCGATCCGCGCGTGACCACGTCGCCAGGGCTCGGGAGCGCGCGCCGCCTACGCGGCGGTCACTGGGTGATGTCGTGGGGCGGCAGGCCGTTCATCACGGAGCTCACCCCGAAGGGCCGGCCCGTGCTGACGCTCACGCTCCCCAACGGCGCGAGCTACCGCGCACAGGCGCTCGAGCCGGGTTTCCTGAGCGCCGCACGGCTGCGCGCCGGGATGGACGCGATGCATCCGCGGCGCTGACGCTCAAGCCCCACGGGCCGAGCTGCCGATATTTCCCATGCACCGCCTGGGAGGAGAGACCATGGGACGCAGGATCAACGTGCGCGCCGGCTGGGTGCTGGCGTTCGTATTGGGAGCTGTGATCGCAACGGCCGGTACCGCCACCGCGGCGAAGCTCATCACCGGCAGGCAGATCAAGGACGGAACGATCAGCGCGAAGGACCTCAGCAAGGCGGTCCGGGCGCAGCTGAAGAAGGCCGGGATGCCCGGCCCGCGTGGGTTGACCGGGCCCCAGGGGATCGCGGGCCCGATCTCCGGCGCCGCAGGCGGCGCACTGAGCGGGACCTACCCGAACCCGGAGCTGGGCAACGGGGTCGTCGGGACGTCTGCGATCGAGTCTGGGGCCGTGACCTACCCGAAGGCGGGGTTCGTGAAGGCCGCGAGCGTGGTGTTCACGTACGATTTCGGGCCGATCGCTGGGGGTTCGTGTTCAAGCTTCGGCCCTGCGGCGGGCGTCACGATTGAGGCGGACGATGTTGTGCTGGTCTCAACGTCGAGAGTCAACTTCCCCACAGGCGCCATTCTCACTGCGGTTCCTTCTCCACCGGCGAACATCGAAGTTCGGATCTGCAATCCGCTGGCCGCTGAGATCATCCCGCTATCCCGCGACTATCGGGTCCTGATCCTCGACTGATCGCTACCGCAGCGCGATCACGCGCATTACGGCCGTCGGGTCGGGGCCGCCGCAGCGCTCGTGCGCGGTGGCCTTGGCCGAGGCGCTCGCGTGCAGGTCGGTCCCCTTCCAGACCCCGGTGAGATCGCCCCAGGCGAGGCGAGTGCGCAGGATGGCGACCTGGCAGCCGCAGCTGACGCCTCCCCCCGGAAGATTTGAGCAGCTGGTGACGTACGCCTGGCTGCGACCGTACGGCCATACGAAGCGCGGCTTGGCGTGGCCGCCGAAGGCGCTCGAGACGGCCGTCGCCGCGACGAGCAGCGCAAGCAGTCCGACCAACCACACGGCGCTCGTCCGGCGACTCATGGCCGCGGG
>WLNG01000178.1 GCA_009699915.1 Actinomycetota bacterium | reverse complement strand
GGTGCTTCGGCGACGGCGGTGCGGTGACGACCTCCGATGCAGCGCTTGCGCAGCGGGTCCGGCTGCTGCACAACCACGGCTCGCGCGATCGCAGCGGGTATGAGGAGATCGGCTGCAACAGCCGCCTCGACGAGCTTCAGGCCGCGATCCTGCGCGTGCTGCTGCCAGAGCTTGCGCACTGGGCCGCCCATCGGCGCCTGGTCGGCGACTGGTACGAGCAGGCGGGCCTCGGCGAGTACTGCAGGCTGCCGGTCGCTGCGCCCGGCGCAGAGCCCGCCTGGCATCTCTTCGTGGTGCGCCACGAGCGTCCCGACGAGCTCCGTGACGCGCTCGCGCAGCGCGGGGTCGAGGCGCGCGGCTACTACCGCACGCCGGCGCATCTGCAACCGGCGATGAGCGGGATCTCAGTCGCGGGCGAGCTCCCCGGAACCGCCGAGGCGGCTCGCACCCACCTTGCGCTTCCGATCAGTGCGGCGACCACCTGGGAGCAGGTTGTCGAGGTCGTCGAGGCGGTCCGCGACTGCAGCCTGTGATGCGGGTCTGGGTCGACCTCACGAACAGCCCGCACGTGCTCGTGCTGCGGCCGGTGATCGAACGCCTGCGCGCCGACGGGGCGCAGGTCGAGGTGACGGCTCGGGACTTCGCGCAGACGGTCGAGCTCTGCGAGCGTCACGGCATCGACGCGACCGTCGTCGGCCGCCATCGCGGGGGCCGGCTGGGAGCGAAGGCGGTCGGCCTCTTCTCCCGCTCCGGCGCGCTCACGCGCTGGGCCCGAGGGCGACGGTTCGATCTGGCGCTCGGGCATGGGTCGAACGACGTGTCGGTGGCGGCGCGTCTGCTGCGGATCCGCTGCTCAACGATGTTCGACTACGAGTTCGCGACCGTCCAGCACAACGTCAACTGTCGGCTCGCTCAGGCAGTTGTCGTTCCCGATGCGATCCCTCCGGAGCGCCTGGATCGTTACGGCGCCCGCGGCAAGCTGCGCCCGTATCCGGGGCTGAAGGAGGAGTACTACCTCGCCGATTTCGAGCCCGATCCGCAGGTGCTCGCGCAGCTCGGCCTCGATCCCTACGCGCCGCTCGCCGTCGTGCGGACTCCTCCGGAGGTTGCGCTCTATCACCGCTTCGAGAACGACCTCTTTGGGGCGGTCCTCACCCGGCTGCGAGATCAAGGGCAGGTTGTCGTCCTTCCGCGCACGGCTGCGCAGCGCGAGGCGCTCGCGGCGGTCGGCGGACTCGTCATCCCCGAGCGTGCGATCGACGCGCCGTCGCTGATCGGTCTCGCCGACCTCGTTGTCAGCGCGGGCGGCACGATGAACCGCGAGGCGGTGGCGCTCGGGACGCCGGTCTGGACGACTTTTGAGGGTCGCCTCGGCGCGGTCGATGAGCGGCTTATCGCGCAGGGGCGCATGCGGCGACTGGAGCGTCCCGAGGACGTCACGCTGGAACGCCGCGAGGCGCAGGCGCGCAGTGCGGCCTCGGGGGGGCGGGTCCGCCGTGATCCGGCCCTGCTCGTCGAGCATCTGACCAGCCCGCTGAACGGCGCCTGATTCTGGCCCTGCGGCGGGGTCGCGCCGAGGCTGAGGGCTAGACTGCCCCAAATGCGCCGACGTCTGCGCACGGTGCTTCCGCTGCATCGGCACTCGCTCCTGCAGCTGGCGGCCGATGCCGCGCTCGCCGCGCTCGCCTGGTGGCTGGCCTACTGGCTGCGTTTTGACCAGGGGAGCGGAGTTCCTCAGCGTTTCGATGATCTGCGCTCGACGATGATCCCATGGGTCATCGTGCTCGCGCTGGTGGTCTTTGCGCTCTTCCGCACAGAGCACAAGCAGTGGCGCTACGTCACCCAGCGCGACTATCTCGGGCTGCTGCAGGCGACGGTGACGCTGACGCTGGCCGTCGCGGGCTTCGTCGCCCTGGTGAAGCCGGTGACGATTCCGACGGGGGCCGGTGACGTCAACGTCTCGATCCCGACCGGGGTCGTCGCGCTCTTCGTCCTGCTGATGCTGCTCTTCATCGCCGGCGCCCGTTTCATCACCCACAACGTGCGCGAGCGCCCGGTGCGTGGGCTGCGTGCGCGCTCCGGCGCCCGTCGCGTGCTGATCGTCGGTGCTGGCGACGGCGGCCGCCTGCTGCTGCGCGAGTTGCTGCGCAACCCCGAACTCGCGCTCAACCCGGTCGGTTTCGTCGATGACGATCCGCTCAAGCAGCGCGTGCGCATCGACGGCGTGAAGGTGCTCGGGGACACCGCTCAGCTTCCGCGGATCCTCGACGAGGCGGAGCCCGACGAGATCCTGATCGCGATCCCGTCCGCTCCCGGCACGCTGCGCGCGAGCGTCGTGCGCGCCGGACGCGAGCGTGGCGTCCCCGTCCGCACGATGCCGACGGTCTTCGAGCTGCTGCAGTCCGGCTCTGGGGCGATCGCCCGTCAGGTGCGCGACGTCCAGGTGGAGGACGTCCTCGGCCGCGAGCCGGTGCGCATGGAACTCGATCGTGTCGGCGCCTACCTCACCGGGGAGGTGGTGCTCGTCACGGGGGCCGGCGGCTCGATCGGCTCTGAGCTCGCGCGCCAGATCGCGCGCGTCGCTCCGCGACGGCTGATCGTTCTCGACCACGCGGAGGACAACCTCTTCCACATCCAGCGCGAACTCGAGGACGAGCGCCACGTTCATCCGTCCGTGCTCGACACGGTCCTTGCGGACTGCAAGGAGGAGGAGCGCATGCGGGAGGTGTTGCGCCAGTACCGACCGACGGTCATCTTCCACGCCGCGGCCTACAAGCACGTGGGGCTGATGGAGGTCAATCCGGCCGAGGCGGTGCGCAACAATGCCGACGGAACCCGCCTGATGGCGCGTCTCGCCGGGGAGCTCGGGATCGGACGGTTCGTCCTCGTCTCCACCGACAAGGCCGTCATGCCGGCGACCGTCATGGGCGCATCGAAGGCTCTGGCGGAGTACGCCATCGAGGAGATGACGGTGCGCTTCCCGCAGACGCGCTACGCCTGCGTGCGATTCGGCAACGTCCTGGGGTCTTCCGGCTCGGTGGTCCCGATCTTCCGGCGCCAGATCAAGCGCGGGGGGCCGGTCACCGTCACCGACGAGCGCATGACGCGTTACTTCATGACGATCCCGGAGGCGGTTCAGCTGATCATCCGTGCCGGCTCGCTCGCCGAGAACGGGGAGATCCTCGTGCTCGACATGGGGGAGCCGGTCCGGATCATCGAGCTCGCACGCGCGATGATCGAGCTCTCCGGTCTGATCCCCGACGAGGACATCGCGATCGAGGTCGTCGGACGGCGGCCCGGGGAGAAGCTGCACGAGGAGCTCTTCAATGCCTACGAGCGCCCGCAGCCCACGCCGGCGGAGAAGATCCTGCGCGCCGAGCGCGAACTGCGCGACCCCGAACAGATCGCGGCATGGTTCGATGCCGTCGCTCGGCTGTCGGCTGAGGGCGACGCCGGCGCGCTGGCGGCGGAGGTCGCAAGGCTCGCCGGAGGCGGCTCGGCGCCGGCTGCGGGGGCGCAGACGGGGCGGTCCGGTGGGGCCAGCATCTAGCATGCGCCCGGCATGACCGCGCTTCTCGCCCTCTCCCTCTCAGCGCAGATCGAGAAATACGGCGCCTACGCGGGCATTGCCGCTATCGCCGGGATCGGCGTGCTCGCGCTGCTCTTCGTCGCTCAGGCGCGCGAGCTGCGCCGTCTGCGCGAATGGGCCGGCCGTCAACCGGAGCGCGACCTCGAGCAGCAGCAGCGCGTCGCCGTCGAGGCGCAGCGCCGGGTGCTCGCGGTGCGTCCCCAGCCGACGCTTGCCGGCGGGCCTGCCGGTCCCCCGACGCCGCCGCAGCAGCGCCCGCCCGGCGTTCCGGGCCCGCCCGCGCCCGCC
>WLNG01000177.1 GCA_009699915.1 Actinomycetota bacterium | reverse complement strand
GGGCGCCGATCAGCACCACCTCGGCGCCGGTCGCAATGTTCGACTGCGGTCCGAGATCGACCGTAATGCTGTCCATAGAGACGGTCCCGACGACCGGAAAGCGACGGCCGTCGACCAGCACCTCGGCGTTGTTCGTCAGACCACGTCGCCATCCGTCGCCGTAACCGATCGGGATCGTCGCGATCGTCGTCGGCTGCGAGGCGATGAACCGGCGGCCATACCCCGCGCTCTCCCCCGCCGCGCAGGGCTTCACCTCGGCGACATATGAGAGCAGCTCGAGTGCCGGCTCGAGACCCTGTTCGGCCGGATCGACGCCGAACGGGTCGAGGCCGTAGATGCCGACGCCCGGGCGAACCATGTCGAGATGCGATCGCGGTTCGCGCAGGATCGCCGCACTGTTGGCAGCGTGGACGAGCACGCCGGGATGCCCGGCGCGTAGTGGCTGCGCCCACGCGAGAAACCGCTCTAGCTGCTCGTCGAGGAAGGTGTCGCCGAGATCGTCGGCGGTTGCGAAGTGGGTCATCAGGCCAGCGAGCGTGACGCCGTCCGCTGCCTCGACTGCCGCGACAACGCGGGCCGCCTCGAGCGGATCCCTGGTCCCGAACCGACCCATGCCGCTGTCGAGCTTCACATGTACCCTCCCGCCGCCCAGCGCTGCGATCCGCTCGACGGTCGCTTCCCGCCAGATGGCGATATCGGCGTCCGCCCGCAGTGCCACCGGAAGCTCCTCGTCGCTGAGCGGTCCGAGCACCAGCAGCTGCTCCCGGATCCCGGCGGCGCGGAGCTCGGCGGCTTCGTCGGCCGAGACGACCGCGAGCCAGCGCGCTCCGCCTGCCAGCGCGGCTTTGGCGGCGGCGACCATGCCGTGGCCGTATCCGTCTGCTTTCACGACTGCACAGAGCAGCGCGTCGGGTGCGACGGAGGCCAGCCGGGCGGTGTTCCGCTCGATGGCTCCCAGGTTCACTCGCGCGAGCGCCCGGACCGCCATCAGCCGCTACCGATCCTCGAGCAGCGCCTCGAGCACATCTACGCGCGTGACGACGCCGACGAGCGCGCCCTGGCCGTCCACCACGGGAAGCCGGTTGTGCTTGTGGGCGGCGATCAGACGCCCGGCATCGTGCGCAGTCATCTCGGGGGTCGCCGTCACCGGGTCGGCGGTCATCAGCTCGCCGGCGCTGCCGGCGATCGACTTGCGCACGCGCTCCTCCCAGTGCTTGACCGAGCCGAGATAGATGATCCCGCCCATGATCTCCAGGTGCGGAGGCGGATCGAGGTCCTCCTGCTCGTCGTAGAGCAACAGGTCGCTCTCGGTGACGATTCCAAGCAGGCGACCGTCGGCGTCTACGACCGGGAGCCCAGGAAGCTGGTGCTCGTGCATGCGGTGCACGACCGTCTCCACCGTGTCCTCGGGGGTGACGGTCGCTGGCTGGCGATCCATGATCTCGGCGACAGTGAGGCTCATCGGTGCGCAGCCTAGCGGCCGGGCCGCCGGGCCGCGGGGAGCGCGTCGACGACATCCCGCGCGATCACGCCGTCGACACCGACGCGATCTGCGGCCACCGCAGCAGCACGTGCGTGCAGACGGACCGCTGCGCAGGCCGCGGTGAACGGCTCCTCACCGCGTGCGAGCAGGGCGCCGAGGACCCCGCTGAGGACGTCTCCGGTCCCCGCAGTGGCCAAGCAGGGGCTGGCCCCCGGGCTGACAGCGACCATGCCGTCCGGCTGCGCGATGAGCGTGTCGTCGCCCTTCAGCACCACGATTGCAGCGCTGCGCTGCGCTGCGAGCCGCACGTGGTGGAGCCGTCGTTCCGCGACCTCCGCTGAGGTGACCCCCAGCAGCCGGGCGAGCTCGCCGTCATGAGGCGTGAGAACCGTCGGCGCGCTGCGACGCGCCAGCCGCTCCGGATCGCCGACGTGCGCGTTCAACCCGTCCGCATCGAGCACGAGCGCACTTGTGGCGCGCTCGGTCAGCGTCCGGGCGAAGGCGAAGGCGCTCGGTTCACGCCCGAGCCCAGGGCCGAGCACGAGCGTCCCGCCGCGAGCTGCGAGCTCTTCGAGCACGATCTCCGCACCTGTCTCGTCGTGCGCCCCATGGTTCTCGGGGAGGGCGAGCTGCATCGCCTCGACGAGCTGTGCTGCGGCCGCCGGTTGCTGGCTCGCCGGCAGGCAGACGGTCACGTAGCCGGCCCCCGCGCGCATCGCGGCCTCAGCCGCCAGGACGACCGCTCCGAGGAGCCCCGGAGATCCGCCCGCGACCAGGACCCTGCCGCTCGTGAACTTCGTCCAGTGCGCCGCGCGACTGGACAGCGTGCCGAGCAGCGGAGCGTCCTCAATCAGCCCGATTCGTGCAGATGGGACGCCGGCGGGGATACCGATGTCGGCGACGCGCAGCTCGCCCGCATGCGCCTTGCCGGGATTGATGAGCAGTCCGGGCTTGGGAGCGTGAAAGGTGACCGTCGCGCGGGCGCGCACAGCGATCCGCGCGACCTCTCCGCTGGCCGCATCCACGCCGCTGGGAATGTCACAGGCCACTACCGGCACGCCTGCCGCGCCGATCGCCGTGATCGCGGCAGCGACCTCACCGCGTGGCTCGCCTGCGCAGCCGATACCCAACAGCGCGTCGACGACCAACGTGCAGCCCGCAAGATGCTGTGCCTCGAAGCGCCGCGGAGCTGCCCCCGGCAGCGCCTGCGCCTGCACCGCCGCATCTCCGGTGAGCTCGCGCGGATCGCGCGTCCACAGGACGTCCACCTCGCGCCAGGCGCTGCGAAGCAACCGGGCTGCGGCATAGCCGTCACCGCCGTTGTTCCCGGCGCCGCAGACGACTGCGATGCGCCCATTCGGTGCGATCTCCTGGACGAGCAGCGCAAGCGCCCCCGCAGCCCGCTCCATGAGTTCCAGCGAAGGGACACCCTGCTGCTCCACCGCCGAGCGATCCGCGGCGCGAACGGCCTGCGGATCGAGCAGTGGCGTCGTCCAGGCTGGGAGGCTCACGCCTGAACCGTACCGGGCAGGCCGTGACCGACCTACGGGTTCGGCAGGCTCCGCGTGGAGGCGCGCAGCCGCACATCGAGCTGCGCCGCACCAGAGACCGCAGCACCGAGGTGCTCTGTCCAGGTGACGGTCGGCTCACCGGTGGTCGGGCTGAGCGCCACCAGCGGCAGCGAGCGAGTCGACGTGGACACCTCCTCGCCGGGGAGGAATGTCGGAACACCCGGTAGACGCATAGCTGCGAACACCCGCTCCGGGACGTACTCACCATCGAGCGCCGCCCAGCTGACCGCAGATCTGCCGTCCGCCAGCAGCGACAGCCCACCGAGCTGAGAGCTCACGCCCGTGTCGGACACGCTCTGCGGCGCGCCGAAGGAGCCGTTCGTCTCTGCGGTGGCGACGCGCACGCGCCAGACCGCCCCATCGAGCCCGGTCCACGCGATGAGCGCGTGCCCGCTCGCCACTGCAAGCATCGGCCTCAGTCCAACGTAGGAAACGCCGGTGTGGATCGCCTCCAGCCGCGTCGCGTCCCGGAAGGAGCGCGCGCCCGATGGCCGGACGGCCACCCACGTGCTGGCGGAGGTTCCGGTTCCGTCATTGATCGTCTTGCGCTGCCACGCAACGTAGGCGCGGCCGTTCTGCATGACCGCGCTCGTGAGCTGTGCGCGGGAGGTTCCCCAACCGAGCCGCTCCAGCGGCCCCCATGAGCCGCCCGCAGGCCGGTAACGGGCTTCGACGATGGTGCGCCCGTTTCCGATCCGGCGCGCCCAGGCCACGACGATGTCGCCGCGCCCGCCGACGGAGGCGGTGGGTCGCTCGTTCATCCCCGCGCCGCGCAGAGTGTCGGCGTCCGTGAAGGCGCTGCCGGAGCCGCGGCGGCGGGCGACCTTGAT
>WLNG01000176.1 GCA_009699915.1 Actinomycetota bacterium | reverse complement strand
TTCGGGTTGTGGATGCTGTCGATCATGTCTTGGAACGAAAAAGGGCGCCGATCCTGAGTGGAAGCGGCGCCCGGGAAGCAGTGGTGTCGGTTGCTGTCAGGCGGCAGCGGCCGACGCCTCGCGGGCGACGTCAACAAATCGGCGGAATGCCTCGGGGTCGCGCACGGCGATGTCGGCGAGGACCTTGCGGTCCACCTCGATGCCGGCGAGCTGAATGCCATGGATGAACTCGCCGTAGCTCATGCCGTTGAGGCGAGCTGCGGCGTTGATGCGCGTGATCCACAGGCGGCGGAAGTCGCGCTTGCGGTTGCGGCGATCCCTATAGGCATAGGAATCCGCCTTCATCAGCGCTTCCTTGGCCTTCTTGTAATGCGAGTTCGCGTCGCCGCGGAACCCCTTGGTGCGCTCGAGGGTCGCGCGCCGCTTCTTCTGAGCGGCGACGCTGCGCTTCACGCGGCTCACTTGCCCACCCCCAGCAGCTTCTTGATCCGCGGAGCGTCGCTGTCGCTGATCTCAGCAGGCTTGCGGAAACCGCGCTTGCGCTTCTGAGACTTCTTCTCGAGGATGTGGCTCGAGTAGGCGTGCCGGCCACGGACCTTGCCGCCGGCAGTCACCTTGAAGCGCTTCTTGGCACCCGAATGGGTCTTCATCTTGGGCATGGCGAGCGGTGAAGTATAGGAAAGTCGGGCCGAGGGCAGCACGACGCCCGCGACAGCGGGGCGATCAGGCCTCGGCGGGAGGCTCTTCGGCAGGCTCTTCGACCTGCTCTTCGGCGGGCTCTTCGGCCTGCTCTTCGGCCTGCTCTTCGGCCTGCTCGGTCTGCTCGGTCTGCTCAGTCTGCTCGGTCTGCTCGTCGGCGGGGCCTTCAGCCTTGGGGTCATCGCCAACAGGCGCGTCTTCGCCCAGCGCCGAATCATCCTCGGGCAGCGGCGCGTCGTCATCGGCGGACGGCCCGCCGAGCTCACCGCGCAGCAGCGCCTTCGACGGCCCCAACACCATCGTCATGTTGCGGCCTTCGAGATTCGGACGCTGCTCGATGACCGCCATCTCCTCGAGCTCCCCCGCGAGGCGATCGAGGATCATCTGACCGCGCTCGGGGTGCGTCGTCTCGCGGCCGCGGAACATGATCGTCACCTTGACCTTGTCCTTGTGGCGCAGGAAGCGCTCGACGTGACCCTTCTTGGTGGCGTAGTCGTGCTCAGCGATCTTGGGGCGGAACTTGATCTCGCGGATCGTGATCTTCTGCTGGTGCTTGCGAGCCGCCTTCTGCTTCTGGGCGATCTCGTAGCGGTACTTGGAGTAGTCCAGGATGCGGCAGACCGGTGGCTTGGCCTCGGGGGCAACCTCGACCAGATCGAGATCGCGCTCCTGCGCGAGCCGCAGGGCCTCTTCGATCGAAAGGATGCCGACCTGGTTGCCGTCGTCACCGATAACGCGGACTTCAGGAACCCGGATCCGTTCGTTGATCCGGGTCGTGTCCCGCTCCGGGAGGCGCCGGTCGAATCTGCGTGGGACCGGCACTAGCTGTGGCGGGTGCGCTTCAAGAGGCGCAGCCGTGGGCGGGCATCTGGATCAACGTGACGAAGTATACCCCCGATCGACCCTGCCACGCACCACGAGGCGATTAAGGCGTCGGCCGAACCGGCCGCAACCTCGATCACCGAGCGCGCGCGGCGGCAGGCACGGTGGCGCGCCGGCGGGACGTCACGGTCCACCCTCAGCGGCTCACCGTGAGAATCGAGCCAGACGAGGTCGAGCGCAAAGCGCATCCCGAAGGTGTGAACTGCGCGGCACGGGCGCAGATGCAGACCCCGGTGCGGCGACAGCGCATCGACGCCCGCGAGGCCGAGGGCGCGCGAACGCAGCGTGACCGACTCGTAGACGGTGAACCCGGCTGGTAGTTGCCGCGCAGGTAGCGCGGTGAGGCGCGCCGGAACGCTCATTCGGCCGCGGGGCCGGAGCCCCGCTGGGCAATCTCGTCCGCTGCCTCGGCCGCGAACCGAGCGATCGGCATCGAGCCGATGTCGCCCTCATGCCGGCGACGGACCGCGACGGTCCCCTCCGCGGCCTCGCGATCGCCGACGACGAGCAGGTAGGGCGCGCGAGCGAGCTCGCCGTCGCGGATGCGCCGGCCGAGCGACTCGGTGCGGTCGTCGACCTCAACGCGCAATCCGCCGTCGCGCAGCTCGGCGGCGACCGCGTGCGCCGCCTGCGCATGCTTGTCGGAGATCGGGAGCACCGTCGCCTGAACCGGAGCCAGCCAGAGTGGGAACTCGCCCGCGTAGTGCTCGACGAGGATCCCGATGAAACGCTCGAACGAGCCCATCCGCGCGGTGTGGATCATCACCGGGCGGTGGTCGGCGTTGTCAGCGCCCGTATAGACGAGGTTGAATCGCTCGGGCATCGAGTAGTCCAGTTGCACCGTCCCGAGCTGCCAGGAGCGACCCAGCGAGTCGGTGGTGTGAAGGTCGATCTTCGGACCGTAGAACGCGCCGTCGCCTGCGTTGAGCTGGTAGGCCAGACCGTCCTCGTCGAGCACTTTGGCCAGCGCGCCCTCCGCCCGGTCCCACATCTCGTCGGTGCCGATCCGCTGCTCGGGACGGGTCGAGAGCTCGAGCTCGACCTCGAAACCGAAGATCGCGAAGGTCTCCATCGCGAACTCCAGGCAGGTGCGGACCTCCTGCTCGATCTGCTCCTCCGTGCAGAAGATGTGCGCGTCGTCCTGGGCGAAGTGGCGTACGCGCAGCAGGCCGTGGAGCGTGCCGCTGAGCTCATTGCGATGCAGGAGCCCCGGCTCGGCGTAACGCACCGGAAGGTCGCGGTAGCTCCAGTGCTGCCCGGCGAAGAGATGCGCGTGCCCTGGACAGTTCATCGGCTTGAGGCCGAACTCGCGATCCTCGGCCTCGGTGACGAACATGTTGGCCCGGTACTTGTCCCAGTGGCCCGACGTCTTCCAGAGCTCGCTGTCGAAAAGCTGCGGGGTCTTCACCTCGGTGAAACCGCGCTGCTCACCCATCTCACGGGAGAGCGCCACCAACTGGTTGAAAATCGTCGTTCCCTTCGGCAGCCAGAAGGCCGATCCCGGGGAAACCTCCGAGAAGGTGAAAAGGCCGAGCTCGCGACCGAGGCGACGGTGATCGCGGGCGCGCGCCTGCTCCAGCCGCTCGAGCTCCGCCTCCAGCTCCTTCTTCGTGAAGAAGGCGGTCCCATAGACCCGCGTCAGCATCGTGCGCGTGGAATCGCCGCGCCAATAGGCGCCGGCGACCGACTGCAACTTGAACGCGCCGATCGCGGCCGTTCCGGGAGCGTGCGGCCCGCGACAGAGATCGGTGAACGGGCCGTTGCGGTAGAGCGAGACCGTCTCGACGCCCTGATCACGCACGAGGTCCTCGATCAGCTCGACCTTGTAGTCCTGCCCCTCGGCACGGAAGCGCTCCAGCGCCTCGGCGACGCTGACGTCCTCGCGCTCGAAGACCTCGTCGGCAGCGATGTGCTCGCGCATGCGCGTCTCGATCGCATCGAAGTCCGTCTCGGTCAGGCTGACCCCCGCGGGGAACTCAAAGTCGTAGTAGAAGCCCTGCTCGATCGGCGGGCCGATCGAGATCTTGACGCCCGGGTAGAGCTCCATCACGGCCGCAGCGAGCACGTGGGCGGCGTCGTGCCGGATGACGTCGAGAGCGTCGCGGCCGCTCTTGGCCGTGATGATCTCCAGTGCCTCGCCGGGCGTCAGCGGCCGTGCGAGATCGCGCACCTCACCGCCCTGGCGCACGGCGAGCGCGGCCCGCGCGAGTCCCGGGCCGATAGCTGCGGCGGCGTCGGCGCCGGTGGCGCCGTCTTGGAGCTCGAGCTCGGTCCCGTCGGGAAGCGTGACGATCACGGCCCCGATGCTACGCGAGCGT
>WLNG01000175.1 GCA_009699915.1 Actinomycetota bacterium | reverse complement strand
GGGCTCGTCTACCGGTGCTGGTGCACCCGCGCGGAGATCCGCGCGGCCGCCAGCGCCCCACACGGCACGGACCCTGACGGCGCCTACCCGGGGACCTGCAAGAACCTCAGCGCCGCCGCCATCGCAGAACGCGCAGCAGCAAGCCGCCCGCCCGCACTGCGCGTGCACGCCCGTGACGCGCGCGAACACGTCGTCGACCGCCTCTGCGGCGATTTCGATGGTGTCGTCGATGACTTCGTCGTACGACGCAACGATGGGGCCTACGCATACAATCTCGCCGTGGTCGTCGACGACGCGCAGCAGCAAATCGGTGAAGTGGTACGCGGCGCCGACCTCCTCGAGACGACTCCCCGGCAGCTCTGGCTCCAGCGCGCTCTAGGCATCGAGCGCCCCGGCTATGCCCACGTTCCACTGCTCTTCGACGCCGACGGCACCCGGCTCGCAAAGCGGTCCGAACCTGCTTCCGGTGCCGGTTCGCCCGACACGCTCCTGCGCGGCCGCCTGGCAGCGAGCGTCGGCCTCGCGGACCGGGACGAGGCGCCCTCGCTCGATGAGTTGCTCGTACGCACACGACGCCTACTGGCGGGGCCCGCAGCCGTATGAGTGCCGCGCTGCTCGTCGACCGCCGCGAGCATGCTCGCTGGACGCAGCAGCCGACACCCCGAGATCATGGGCGCTGATCTCTCACCCGCGACGCTGGCCGAGCGCGCCCGCCGGACAGGCACGCTCGCCATCGATACCGAGTTCATGGGCGAGGGGCGCTACCGCTCGCTGCTCTGCCTGGTCCAGATCGCGGTGGAAGGCGATGACGGGCCCGATGGACCTTCAGAGATCGCCGTCATAGACCCGCTCGACCCGAATGCGCCGGATGTCGGGCCGCTCGCCGCGGCGCTCGCCGATCCACAGATCGAGGTCGTCCTGCACGCTGGCCGCCAGGACGTCGCGCTCCTGCGGCGCGAGTGGAAGACCGAGGTCACGGCGATCTTCGACACGCAGGTCGCAGCCGGATTCGCCGGGATGCGCGCCCAGCTCGGTTACGAGGCGCTCCTTGGACAGACGCTCGGGGTACGCCTGGCCAAGAGCGCGAGCTTCACGCGCTGGGACCGCCGCCCACTCAGCGACGAACAGGTCGTCTACGCCCGTGAGGATGTCGAACATCTGCTGCAGGCAGCAGCCGCAATCAAGGAGCGGCTCGATCGTCTCGGTCGCCTCGACTGGGCGTACGAAGAGTGCCGGGCACTGGAGGGCGCCAACGACGGGCGCGACGTCGATCACGTGCTCGGACGTCTGCCGCGGAGCTCCTCACTCGACCCGGAGCAGCGCGCCGTCGCGCGCACGCTCGTTGCATGGCGCGAGGAGACCGCATCGGCCGAGGACAAACCGATTCAGTCGGTGCTCGCAGATGCGGGGCTCGTCGAGATCGCACGCCGCCGCCCGAGCGACCTCGAAAAGCTGCGGCAGATCCGCGGGCTGCACGAGGGCGTCGTGCGCCGGCGCGGCGAAGACCTGGTTGCGGCGGTAGCTCGCGGCCGCGAGCAACCACCGATCGAGATCGCATCGAGCAGGCCGCTGCCGACGACCCCGGATGACGCGGGGCTGATCGTGCTCGCGGAGGCGCTCGTGCGCGCCCGCGCAGACGAGGCGCAGCTGGCCTACGAGCTGCTCGCGAACCGCGCCGACCTGCAGCGGATCGTCAGCGCGGTTCGCGCCGGCGCTGCCGAACCCGACGCACTGCCCCTCTCGAGCTGGCGACGCGGCGTCGTCGGCGAGGAGCTGCTCGAGCTGCTTCATGGCCGTCGCGCGCTCCACGTGACCGAGGATCTACGCATCCAGGTGGACGAGCGCTAGTGCGTACCTGCGAGCGCGCGCAGCGCCAGCTCGGTTCCCGCGGCGAACGCAGCCCGCACGCGCTGCACGTCGGTCTGTAGCCGACCGACGAGCGCGGTGCCGCTGGGAGGAGCAAGCTGGGCGATCCGCCCGGCGTACTCCCCATCGCCAGCGCTCGCACGCTCAAGCAGCTCGGCATCGGCGTCGTAGAGCGCGGGACGCTCACGCACCAGCCGCGGAACCTCGCCGGGAAGCCTGCGGATGACCGGCTCCTCGACCATCCGCCGCAGGCGGCCGGCCTCCCCTTTGCGGTACTGCGCATCGCGTGAGCGCAGCGCAAGGACATGGGTCGCACCCTCCGCAAGCGGCGTGTGGATCGGGACCGACTCAATCAGCCCTCCGTCGGCGAGCAGGTCGCCGTCGTGGCGTACCGGCGGGCCCGCCCAGACGGGGATCGCCATGCTCGCCCGGACAGCGCCGTGGGCATCGTCGAGCTCGGCAAGCGGCCCGAACGTCCGCAGCACCCCATCCTCGACGCGCACGGCAAGCACGCGCGCCTCAGGCCGATCGCCGAGCTCGAGCGCCGGTGGACGCTCCCGGCTGATGTTGAGCAGGACCTCGAGGTCCACCACAGGCCTGCGACCGATCCGTCGCATGTCGATAAAGGCGCGCTGGCATGCCGATTCAAGAATCGTCGCCGCATCGGGCATGCGCCCGCTCGCGGCGTAGAGCGCCACGAGCGAACCGGATGACGTTCCGTAGACGACGTCGGCCCACTGCAGCAGGCCTGCGCGCTGAAGCCCGTGCGCGATCCCGGCCGACATCGAGGTGGCAAGCCCGCCGCCTTCGATGCTCACGGCGACGCGCGCCCCGTCGGCACGGTCCCCGCGCAGCGCGCGAGCCGCGAGCAGGCGCAGTGGGCCGTCGGGGAGCAGGTCAGGATCCGGGACCGTGATCGGGAAGACGCTCATGCGAGCCCCGGGAGCGTCGTGGCCAGACGGCCGTCGAGCCACGGGCGCCCGCCGGTAAGCGCCAGATGGACCGCGAGCGCCCCGGAGCGCGCACCGGCGCGCAGGCGCGGCTTGCTGCGCTCCAGCTGGCCCACCGGGGGAGTGCCGGCCGCGGGCCGGATCGTCGCAAGGAAGGGTGGTCCCGCGCCATCGGCGCTGCGCTCCGCGAGTTCGGCGACGGCGGCCGCATAGCGCTGCGGACGAGCGGCATAGGCGGCCTCGACCTGGGGTCCCAGACGACGCAGCGCCCGGGCGCTGATCAGGCGCTCCGGGCCCCGAGCACGCCGCAGCGGCACCCCGACCGGACGCGTCTGGAGCACAAGAACATGCGTCGCGCCGAGGCGCAGCGCGCTCGGATACGGAATCGACTCGGTGATCGTTCCATCAACGTGGAGGCGTCCTTTCAGTTCCACAGGCGCGCCGGCGATTCCCGGGAGTAGCGAGGACGCGCGCAGCGCGGTGCGCAGTTCCTGTGCATCGGCGAAATCCTCGAGCACGACGGGCGCGGCGGTCTCGACGTCGGTCGCGACGAAACCGAGGCGCACCCCGCTCGCGTCGGCACGGCGCACGAGCTCATCGTCGCGACCGACGACGATGTCTTGCGCGAGGACCTCCAGATCCATCAGCGGACCGCGCCCAAGCGCGGCGCGGCGGGCACTCAGGAAGGGCCCGTCGACGCAGGCCCCGTAATACGCGGCGGCGACGCGGTCATCGGTGCCTGCGCAGAAGGCGAACGCATTCGATGCCCCCGCCGAAACGCCGAGCGCCAGATCAAAGGCCTGCCCGGCACCGAGCAGGCTGAGCGCGGTCACCATTCCGGCGGAGACGACCCCCCTCATCCCCCCGCCCTCGACAGCGAGCGCCAACGTATGCGGATCGCTTCGCCGGCCCGGAGTCGACCCCTGCGCAATACGGCGGCGCAGGAGTTCCACCACGGGATGGCCGCGCAGATCCTCACGGTGCGGAGCGTCCCCACCGTCGATGACATCCGCCGCTATGTCGACCTGCGCGCGCATCGCGCGAAGTATCATGGCGTCTAGGCAGAAGACTCGGCTCTGCGAGCG
>WLNG01000174.1 GCA_009699915.1 Actinomycetota bacterium | reverse complement strand
GCTCAGCGCTGACGCAGCCAGTCGCCGGTCACGAGATCGCGGAAGACGATCAGATCGCGCCCGTCGACCGTCACCACCTCCCAGTAGCGACGGCGCAGCGGACGGGCCGTCCACCAGCGATCCTCGACGAGCCAGGACTCGCGCACCGCGATCACCTCGTGGCCATCGACCTCGAGCGGACGCCCACGCGGACCGGGGACGACCCGCGCAGGACGCGGTTCGGCGAGTCGGCGGACCCCGGGGGTCACCGCGTCAGCCCTCGAACGGGGTCAGGACGGCCCGTCGCTCGGGGATCCGCGAGTCGGGATCGACCTCCAGGACGCGCAGCGCCGCCTGCGGCCCCGCAGCGGTGCGCGCCTGTCGCACGGCCTCGCGCAGCCGCTCGCGCTGACGTTCCGCTGGCTCCTCCAGGAGCGCGGGGCCGGTCGCCGGCGCCGCCGAAAGACCCTCGGCCGTCAGGCGCAGCGACTCCGCCGGAGCGGGGAGCAGCGCAAGCCGAGCGGCAAGCGCCGGGTGCATGCGCGCGGGGTCGGCGGTCGATGCGCGAAAGACGGCGCGCTCGCGCCAGGTGCCGCCCTCGACGAGCCCCGCGGCGAGGGTCGCGGCCCGTAGCGTGCGCCCGCGACGCTCCGGACGGGCGAGCAGCCGGTCGACGAGCAGGATGAGTGCGCGCTCGAGCTGGATCCCCGAGGACGCCTCCTCGAGCTCGAGCCGCTCCTCGAGCACCTCCTGCGGCGTGCGCGGCTGCAGCGGGCGATCGAGCCCGTGGGCGAGATCATGGGCGAGCAGGCCGGCAGGCCCGAAGCGGTCTGCCAGCGCAGCCCGCGAGAGCGCGGCCAGGTCGCCGACCGTCATGACGCCGAGCCGTTCGAGTTGCACCGGCAGGTGCGCGATCTCCGTCCGCCGGCGCAGCAGCGCGATCGGCTCGCCAGCGAGATCCTGTGCCCCGCGGACGCAGTGCGCGCGGCGGGTGCGCGCGCGGGCGGCGCCGGCGAGCGCGCAGAAGCGCGACGGTCCGGCGCCGATGCGCGCCGGTAGGCGCAGGGCGTCGCGGACCGCTGCGACGATCCCGTCGAGCGTGCCACCGTGCAGCCGGCGCAGGCCCGCCGCGTCGAAGCAGGCCTCACCCGGCCGCTCGCTCTCGACCGCTGCGCCGACCGCCTCGAGCCGGACCAGCACCCGCTCCCAGGCATCGGCCACGCCAACCGGATCGGGCGGGATGAGCGCGAGCCGGGGAGCGCGCGCAAGCGCCTCTCCGAGCCGCATCCCGGGATGGATGCCGAGCGCCTCGGCAGCCTGCGAGACCTCGCCGACGACCTGCTGACGCCCGGGCTCAGGCGCCAGTGCCATCGGCCCCTGCGCCAGCGCGGCGCGGCCGCCCGCGGCGATGACGAGGTCGAAGCGCGGGAGCAGGACACAGACAATCATGACCGAACGTATGTTCGCATCTAGCCATCCAGCACGCAAGCGCCGCAGGAACTGCTGCGGCGGTCAGCGGGAGAGCAGCGCCGCCAGCCGCATCGCCGCGTCCCAGTCCCCGACGAGGTCGAGCCGGCCGGCGAGCAGCAGGCCGTCCGGGCGCTCGGTGCCGGCGGCGACGCGCAGCAGGTCGGCGACGCTCAGCGCCATGCGTACCTGAGGATCGGCTGCGGGTCTGCGGCGCAGGCGGGCCCGCCCGGCGCCGATCTCCAGCGACCAGGCGAGCGGCAGTCCGGCCGTGCGGGCAAGGTCCAGACCGACCTCACCGGCGAAGCCCCCGGCCCGGACCACATCGATCCGGCGCACGGCGACGGAGAGCAGCACGCCAAGGACGGCGGGCCGCCCGAGCGTGCGCTCAAGACGGCGGTCGGAGGCTCCGCGAACGAGCCGGGCGGCGACGCGCATGGGCAGGACGGTAGTCCGGGAGGGGACATAGAGAGGCCCCGCCAGGGCGGGGCCTCTCCGTAGCGTGCCGATAAGCCGGATTCTGTCGTGAACGGCCATCCATCTATGCGGCCTACCTGGACCTCGGCGGGCAGCCTGCGAACGGTCCTGCTTGGCCTTGCATCCGGTGGGGTTTACCTGGCCGCCGCGTCACCGCGACGCCGGTGCGCTCTTACCGCACCATTTCACCCTTGCCTGTGCGCAGCCCACGTGAAGCTGCGCCATCGGCGGTGTATTTCTGTGGCACTTTCCCGCGGGTTTCCCCGGGTCGGTCTCCCGACCACCGCGCCCTGTGATGTCCGGACTTTCCTCGACGAGTTGTCTCTCCCGCCGCGGCCGTCTAGCACGCATCCCTGACGGTAGCGCGAGGCGAGCGCCGTGTCATGCCCTGCCAGATGAGGTTCAGCTCAGCGTCGAGCCGCAGCCCCGACAGCTTCCGGCCACGGGCAGAGGCCCGGCTGCGAATCGCGCGACCACCGCGCTGCCGCAGACCGGGCACTCGGCCGCATGGTCGGTTCGGAGGCCCTCCCATACGCCGACGATGAGTTCGTCGAGCGTGAGCCTCCCTTGATCCCCGTGCCGGTGAGCCCGAGGCGCGCTGGAGTCGGCGCCGGAGCTCGGCACGGGACCGAGGTCGAAGAAGATCCGGGGTGTCAGCGTCGCCTGGGACATCAGACGCTCCGCAGCAGCCCGACCACCCGCCCGACGATCCGCACATCGGTCGCGATGATCGGATCCATCGTCGCGTTCTCGGGCTGGAGGCGGATGTGGTCCGCCTCGCGGAAGAACCGCTTGACGGTCGCCTCGTCGGCCTGCGCGCCGACAAGCGCAACGACGATCTCGCCGTCCGCGGCCGTGTCCTGCGGCCGCACGACGACGAAGTCGCCATCGAGGATCCCGGCGTCGATCATCGATTCGCCGCGGACCCGCAGGACGAACTCGCCCTCGGCTCCGCCTGCGATCTGGGGCACGTCGATGTACTCCTCGATGTTCTCCTCCGCGAGGATCGGCCCGCCGGCCGCGACCGCTCCGACGAGCGGGAGGCCGGAGCCACCGGTGAGGCCACCGATCGCTCCCTGCACCGCGGCGCTCGCCTGACGCGTGGCCCGGTCCAGCAGCTCGAGCGCCCGCGGCTTCGTCGGGTCGCGCCGCAGCAGCCCGAGCCGCTCGAGGTTGGCCAGGTGCGCGTGCACCGTCGACGATGAAGCGAGTCCGACTGCCTTGCCGATGTCCCGGACCGTCGGCGGATAGCCGTACTTCGCCGAGTGGCTCTTGATGAAATCGAAGATCTCCTGCTGGCGTTTTGTGAGGTCCATGGCTCCAATGGGTACTGGATCGAACGTGTGTTCGCACAGTAGCGCGGTCGATGGACGGAATGCAACCCCGGGCGACCCGGACCCCAGTGCTATCCTCGCGATCCCGCGCGTCCGCGGGCCATCTGCGCCGATGGCGGAATTGGTAGACGCGCTAGGTTGAGGGCCTAGTCCGGGCAACCGGGTGGAGGTTCGAGTCCTCTTCGGCGCATCACGCACACCCCGCTACGGCGGGGTGTCGTCGTTCCGGAGTCGGAGCGCTGCGACAAGCGACCCTGTGACACTCTTGCAACGTGTCCGAGGACTTCACCTGGCGCGACGGAGACCGAACGATCCGCTTCGGCCGCGGCGCGCTCGCCGACGCGCCGAAGCTGCTCGGCGCGGGCTATCTCCTGCTGGCCAGCGAACGATCGCTGGCACAGGCGCCAGCGATCGGCGAGGCAGCCGGGACGGTGCTCGCCGTCGGAGCGGGACGCGTGGACGAGCTCGCAGGTGGCCTGTTGGACGCGGTCCGCGCGGCCGCGCCGGAGGCGATCGTCGCGCTCGGCGGCGGGCGCGTCATCGACACCGCCAAGGCGCTCGCGTCAGCTCTCGGTTCCGGCATCCCCGTCGCCGCCGTGCCGACGACGCTCAGCGCCGCCGAGATGACCTGGGTGCACCGGCTGGCGCTCGGCGCGCCGAATGGCTGCATGCCG
>WLNG01000173.1 GCA_009699915.1 Actinomycetota bacterium | reverse complement strand
CGCGTCGTTGATCTCCACGATGCGCCGTGGCCCAGGGATCGGGTCGATGGGCAGTCGCTCCCATGTGACGCCACCGAGTTCCGCAGGCGTGCCGAGCTCGCGTGCGGCCGCGGCCGCGACCATGGTCCCAACGACGTCTCCACCTCCTCCGATGCCGAGGCAGAGAGCGCGCTGCGCCCCGGCGAGAAGGTCCTCGGCGGTGGTGGTCGTGGTCGTCAGCGGGATGCCCGGATCAGACGTATTCGGCGACGCGACCGGTGCAGATCGCCTCGATCTGCTCACGGACATGCTCGAATTCGTCGTCGGCGAGGACGGGAGTCCCCTCAAAGGACAGGTCGCGGGCGATCTCCAGCCAGGAGCGGCAACCCTGATAGTCGCCGCGAACGCGGACGGTGACCGGGCGCGGGATCCGATACGTGCGCAGGAGGATGACGTGCAGCGGGTGGCGCGGCTGCCAGGCGAGGCGCTTCTGCGCGTAGTCGGGTGTCCAGACGTAGAACGGCGAGAGTTCGGACACGATGCGCGGATCGGTGATCGTGTAGTGCCCGGCGACCTCGGCCCATGCGCGCACGCGCACGCGTTCGGGCTGGGGGATGCCACCGTCACGGGTCAGCGCCCGGGCGGGCGGTTCTCCGTCGGGCCAGACGCCCTCCTCGAGGGCGCGGCGCAGCTCGGGGGCATGGGCCTCGCGCACGACATCGTTGCGCTGATGGTCGAAGGTGGGGTAGAGGAAGAAGCGGTCGTGCTCGAGCTCGAAGTGACGCTGATCCTCGCGGATTCCATCCTTGCGCAGGGTGAGGAGCTGCTCGCCCTCTGCGAGTGCTCGAACGGTGATGGCCCATTCCTTCAGCGCGATCGGCATACGTGGATTCCGGTCTTGGTCGAGATGGTCAGGACGATCGCCCCGGGCCCGGAGGCCAGCGCGTAAGCGATCACGAAACGATTGTTTCAAGTTCCGTTTAGATTCCAAAATCTCCCTGCAAATGGAGCATTTCTGATGCCCGCTTAACCGTCTTTTGGCACCAAAATTGCCGAAATTCGCCGCTTTCTGGCTCCAGGCACGCCCAACTACGTTCGATTCACGCTGAAATCGGCTCGTTGTGTGACGCATGTCACACAACGAGGGGGAGTGCTGCTCAGAGCAGATCAGGTGGCACCGGGGTGGTGATGCGCAGCAGGATGCGGTCGCCCGTCAGGGGCTCAGCCGTTCCGGTCGCCGCGTACGAGTACCGCGGCGTTCCGGATCCGGACCAGCCCGGAGTGACGACGATGTCGCGAAACGGCTCGGGCCGGCCGGATGCGAGCACCGACCCGATGATGTCGAGCATCTCCGGCGATGAACCCTGGGCGCTGCCCTCGATGATCGGCGTGTTCGCAAACCTGTTGGACAGCGGCTGAGCGCGAAGCGTCTCGCGTCCCACATAGGTTGTGCGCGATGCGGTGAGTGAGCCGTCGGGATCGCGGATCGCCTGGTGGATGATGATCCGCTCGCCGTTCATAAGACCTTCCAGAAGACCGGTTCGCAGCGCGATCGATACAAGCTCGGTCCGATTGACGACCTCCATCTTGCCCTTGAGGTTCGCGGTGTGTTTCTGCACGGTCTCCTCGGCGATGCCGAGCGCGAGGGCGATCTCCGACCCCGATGCGCCATCGGCCAAAAGCAGCAGCACTCCGCGCTCACGGTCGGTCAGCGTCGCGCCGCGTGACGGATCGTTCATCACGTCGTGTGGGAATACCGCGAGCGTCAGGTGCATCCCCGGAAGCGCGTTCGCGGTTCCATTCACGTGCGTCGAAATGAACGAGCCGTCGGCGATCCGCACGTCGAAGCGGCCGCGGAAGACACCCTGCTCCAGGAAGAGCTCCCATATCTCGCTGATGCCGGGATAGAGGTCCTCGGCCCCCATCGCGGCCAACTTGTCCGGCGCGTACCCCAGCGAGGTGACTGCGGCCTGGTTGAAGAAGCGCAGGCGCCCGAGGTCGTCACAGAGCAACGCCGGGTTGCCCAAGCCTTGAAGGAAGTTTGCAAGCGGCGCATCCAGCGGCCCTACGGCGCCGGTGCCTGAGGACATGATTTTCGACAATACGCCTGTCGGCCAGGCCCAGCAAGTAGCGGAAACCCGCCAGTCCTGAGCGGAATGCTCAGGGCGCCCCGTGGCCCCCGCCGCCGGGGGTTTCCAAGCGCAGGCGGTCGCCGGGCGCGAGGACTCCGCGGGATTTCGACTCCAGTTCGGCCCCGTTCAGGAGGTTGCGACCGGTGGCGCCGGGATGGCCGCCCGCAGCGCCGGGCGGTGCGTGACGCCGGCGTTCGGTGATCAGCGAGTAGGCCATCGGCTCGAGCGCCTCGAGTTCGCGCACGACGCCGTCGCCGCCGCGGTGTCTGCCATTGCCACCGGAGCCGCGCCGTACGCCGTACGCGCGCACCCGCAGCGGGTACTCGAGCTCCAGCGCCTCGATCGGGGTGTTGAGCGTGTTGGACATCGCGACGTGCACCGCCGAGGGCCCCGCCGCGTCGGGGCAGGCGCCCTGGCCCCCGCCGAGCGTCTCGTAGTACGTGAACTCCTCGGTTCCGAGCGTCAGATTGTTCATCGTCCCCTGGCCGAGCGCGCGGCTGAACGCGGCGAGGACGAGGTCGGCGACGCGGCTGGAGGTCTCGACGTTGCCTGCGACGACCGCCGCGCCGGGGCGCGCATTGAGCAGCGAGCCCTCCGGTGCGATCACCGTCACGGGCCGCAGTGCGCCGCTGCTCGGCGGGATGTCCGGGTCGGTGAGGACACGCACCGCGAAGAGGCAGGCGGAGACGGTGACCGCCAGTGGAGCGTTGAGATTCCCGGCGTGCTGACCGGCGCTGCCGCTGAAATCGAGCACCAGGGCGTCGCCGGAGACCGTCGCGGCGAGCCGCAGCTCAAGATCGCCCTCCGTGGCCTCGAGGACGTCGGTCGCGTGGCGCGTTCCGTCGGGCAGTGCACGTAGGCAGCTGCGCATGCGCCGCTCGGCGTAGGCGGCCACCTCGGCCGTTGCGGCCTGCAGCTCCTGCGCACCGATGCGGCCGGCGATCTCCGCAAGGCGCGTGGCGCCGATGCGGTTCGCAGCCAGCTGCGCGCGCAGGTCGGCGCGGCGCTGGTCTGGGCGACGCATCTGCGCGACAAGCTCATCGATGAGCTGCGGGGTGATGATCGACGGCGGGATCACCACTCCCTCTTCAGCGAGCGTCGTCGAATCGGCGGGCATCGATCCGGGAGTCGGGCCGCCCACGTCGGCGTGGTGTGCGCGGGTCGCTGCGAAGCCCAGCAGCACGGCGTCCGCGTTGAAGGCCGGGGTGATGACGGTGATGTCGGGCAGGTGCGTGCCGCCGGCGAACGGATCGTTGAGAATCCAGCTGCGCTCCGGCTCCTGCGGGTGGTGTGCGACCGCCGCCACGGCCGCGGGCATCGCCCCGAGATGGACGGGGATGTGTTCGGCCTGCATCACCATCCCGCCCGCAGGATCGAAGAGCGCGGTCGAGCAGTCGCGTCGCTCCTTGATGTTCGGTGAATGGGCCGAGCGAATGAGGACGGCGCCCATCTCCTCGCAGGCGGCGCGCAGCGCACCGGTCAGGACCTGCAGTGCGATCGGGTCAAGCGCGCTCATCGGTCACGCTCCAGCACCAGCGTTCCGTGACGATCGGTCTCGCCGTGCCAGCCCTTCGGGACGACGACGGTCGTCTCGGGCAGGTGCAGCACGGCCGGTCCCTCGACAGGGGCGTCGTCGCCACCGTGCACCAGCTCGACAGTCCGTCCGGGATCGACGGCCGCGACCCGCACCGTCACCAGCTCAATCGCTGCGCCGGTCTCGCGCCAGCCGTAACGCTCCTCGTGGAGGCGCTCGAATGCGGCCCGGAGGCCCGCGGCGTCGGGCGCGAGCGCGTTGACGGTGAGCTCGTGCGACTGGCCGTGGTAGCGCAGATCCCACGACCGCTCGGCGTGCGCCTGCGGTGCGCCGAGGATCGCGCGGCCCTCCT
>WLNG01000172.1 GCA_009699915.1 Actinomycetota bacterium | reverse complement strand
GTGCAGACGGCGCCCCGGGCCGAGCGGGTGGCCAGCGTCAGCCCGCAGCGGAAGACATCCGAGTCGCTGCGCACCTCCACCAGCGGCTCCGGACAGTCCGGCGACGACGAGCAGTACGGCGAGGATCGCGGCGAGGATCGCGGCGACGACAGCGCAGACAACGAGAGCCACGACTCCGAGGACTTCGAGGGCGGCGATGACTGATCGAGCCCCCCAGCAGCAGCGCCGGGCAGACCCGCGCGCCGCCAAGCGCCGCAGCGCCCGCCGCATCTATGCGATCTCGGGAGCATCGTTCGCACTGCTCCTCGGCGGCCTCAGCATTCAGATGGCAAGCGGGCATGATCCGTTGCTCAAGCCGAAGGCCGCCGCGCCTTCGACGGTGGCGTCCGGCAGCCCCAAGCGGACGATCATCGTTCGCCGGGTTGTCGTGACCAAGCACGTGACGGTGCTCAAGTACGACCGACCGGCGGGTGCAAGCGCCGGTACCGGTGGCGGCCAATCGTCGTCCGGCGGGCCTTCGAGCAGCAGCCCGGCGTCCTCCTCGACGTCGACCACGGTCCAGCGGCAGGCGCCCGCTCCCGTCCAGCAGCCCGCTCCCGTTCAGCAGCCTGCGCCCGCTCCCGTCCAGACCCGCACATCCTGATTCGGGGATTCGTCCCCCGCCGTCAGGGCATTGCGGTTTCATGAGGCCATGGAACGCCGCAGCATTCCCATCCCGGTGACCGACGCGCCGGCCCTCGGGCCGGCGAGTGTCGACCACGCCTTCTCGCTGATGGGCACCCACATGCGGCTGATCATCGGCAGCCCGACGACGGCAACGGCAGTGGACCCGCAGGATGCGCGCGCAGCGGCCCTCGAGCTCCTCGAGGACTACAACCGGCGGCTGTCGCGCTTCCGCGAGGACTCCGACCTCTGCCGCCTGAACGCAGACCCGCGCGAGACCATCCCGGCATCGGACCTCCTGCGTTCCGCCGTCTCGACGGCCCTGCAGGCGGCGGAGTTCACCGGCGGGCTCGTCGACCCCACACTCCTCGGCCGCCTTGAGGACGCGGGCTACACGCAGTCGTGGGACCGGGCCCGGCGCCTTGAGCTGCGCGAGGCGCTCGAAGGCCCGCGACCTGCACCTCAGGCCGCAGCGGCCGACCCGGGAGCGGCTTGGCGCTCGGTGAGCGTCGACGACGCAGCCGGGACGATCACCCGCCCCGCCGGGCTGCGCCTGGACACCGGGGGCACCGGCAAGGGGCACGCTGCCGACCTCGTCGCCGCGCTGCTCGAGGGCTACGACAGCTGGGCGATCGACTGCGGTGGCGACCTGCGGCTCGGAGGGACTGCCGGCGCCGTACGAGAGATCGAGGTCGAGCACCCCTTCACCGGCGAGACGATCGAGACGATCCGTGCGCGCGACGGCGCGGTCGCCACCTCGGGCCTGCGCTCACGCATCTGGCGAGCGCCGGACGGCTCCGTCCGCCACCACCTGCTTGACCCGTCGACCGGCGAGAGCGCGTTCACCGGCCTCGTCGCCGTGACGGCGCTCGCACCGACGGCGGTCGAGGCCGAGGCGCTGGCGAAGGCGGCGCTGCTGAGCGGCCCCGAGCGGGCCCGCGCCGTTCTCCAGCGCCACGGCGGCATCGCGATCCGCGAGGATGGGTCGGTCGACCGCATCGGCCGACTCGAGCCCGCACCCCGCATCCGCCTGCGCATCCCCACCACGAGAGGCACCTGAGCATGAATCCAAACCCGTTCGACTACGGCTGGTGGCTCGCATCCCGATCCGCAGGCGTCGTCGCAATGGTGCTGCTCTCGGTCTCGGTGATCCTCGGCCTGCTCATGGCCAACGGCCTTCCGGCGCGGCCGGGGGTCAAGCGCACGCAGCTGAACATCCACGAGTCGGCCGCGCTCGCCGGGCTCGTGGCGATCGCCGTCCACGGACTCACCCTGCTTGGAGACAACTACCTCCACCCGGGGATCGTCGACATCGCGGTTCCATTCACGATCAGCTACCGCCCCGGCTTCACCGGAGTCGGGATCATCGGCGGCTACCTGGCCGCGTTCCTCGGCCTCACCTTCTACACGCGCAAGCTGATCGGCAACAAGCGCTGGCGCACGATCCATCGAGCGACGATCATCGCGTGGGTGCTCAGCGTGATCCATACGCTTGGCGGCGGCACCGACGCAAGCGCCGTGTGGCTCCAGGCCATCCTGGTGGTCACCGGGATTCCGATCGTCTTCCTCTTCATTCGCCGGCTGATCCCCGAGGCGGCGAACCCTTCCATCCCCGATCGCCGTCCGCGGCGCGAGCGCAGGAGCGACCCATGAGTGACGGCATCGTGATTGCGGGCGGCGGGCTCGCCGGCCAGCGCTGCGCCGAGACGCTGCGCCGCGAAGGGTTTGAGGGGCCGGTGCGAATCGTCTGCGGCGAAGATCACCTTCCCTACGACCGCCCGCCCCTCTCCAAGGCCTTTCTGGCGGGCGAGGTCGAAGCCGTCGACCTCCAACTGCGCCCCGAGGGCTGGCATGCGGAGCAGGCGATCGAGCTCGTGCTCGGCGACCCGGTCACCGGGATCGACCCAGACGCACAGCAGGTCACGCTCGCATCCGGGGCGACCCTGTCCTACGAGCACCTCGTCGCCGCGACCGGCAGCAGGGCCCGGACCCTGCCCGTCTTCGACGGACTCGAGAACGTCCACACCTTGCGGGACCTACCCGATGCGAGGCGCCTGAGGGCGACGCTGGGTCAGGGCACGCGCCTGACGGTGATCGGCGCCGGCCTGATCGGACAGGAGATCGCCGCGACCGCCAAGGGGCTGGGCGCCGAGGTGACGCTCGTCGAGGCGGCCGCGCTTCCGCTCGAACGTGCCCTGCACCCGGAGCTCGCACGCTGGCTCGTCGATCTGCAGCGCGAGCAGGGCGTCGACGTGCGGCTCGGCGTCACCGCCGACGAGCCGACCGTCGCAGGCGGGCGCGTGACCGCGCTGACGCTGAGCGATGGCACGGCGGTCGAGACCGATGAGCTGCTCGTCGCGATCGGCGTCGTCCCGAACATCGAATGGCTCGGCGATGACCCCGAAGCCGTGCTCGCCCGCCCGGAGATCCACGTCGCCGGTGACCTCGCGGGCGGTGACCACTGGGAGCTCGCCGCGAGTCAGGGGCGCGCAGTCGCCAAGGCGATCGTCCAGGCCGAGCCAGCGGCGCCCTCAATCAGCGGATGGTGGAGCGACATCCACGGCGTGCGCCTGCAGGGTCTCGGCGACCCCTTCGGGGCGGACACCCTGGAGATCGACGGTGATCCGGCAGAGCGCAGCTTCAGCGCCGTCGCGCTGCGCGATGGGCGTGCTGTCGCCGCGCTCGCCGTCGGCAGACCGCGTGACGTGCCGGGCCTTCGAGCACGCCTGACAGACGACCAATGACACGAACGGAGCACAGATGACCCTCCTGCCCAGCATCAACCTCGGTGACTGCGCCGGCCACGGCGACTGCGTCGACATCGCACCCGAGGTCTTCACGATGGACGGCGATGTCGCGGCCGTCATCGGCAGCGGCCCCGACGACCTCCTGCTCCAGGCAGCGGAGGCCTGCCCGTCGGTCGCGATCGTGCTCAGCGATGCGCAGACGGGCGAGCAGGTCTACCCCTAGCCGACGGCGCAGACTCTCAGAGTCCCTGAAGGTCCAGCAGCGAGGATCCCGACAATGATCGCTCGCATTCCGGGGGGCCACAGGACGGTCAGCGCCCTGATCGTCTCGCTCGCGCTCTTCCTCGTCATCGCAGCCGTGCTGGCGGTGACCATGGCCCGTGGCGACGACCCCGCGCTCCGAACCCGCCGATCGGCGGACACACCGCGCCGTCAGGAGCAGCCGAGCCTGCCGCCGGGGGCCCAGCGCGGCGATGACCAGGACGACGATTGGCAGGGCGGCCGCGGCTGGGACGACGAATATCAGGCCCCCCCGCTGAGTGACTGGAGCGGGCAGCAGGGTCCGCCGGTGCGCTCCGGAACGAGCTGAGTGGTGC
>WLNG01000171.1 GCA_009699915.1 Actinomycetota bacterium | reverse complement strand
GATCTCTGCGGCCTCGCCGAAGTCCACGCGCCGTGAGTACTCGATGATCAGGCGTTCGCACGCCCGCTCGGCGATCAGTCGTTCGATCTCGTCCACGGCGCGATCGTATGCGGAAATGGGCTGTCGCAAGAGCCAGTTATTGCGCAGCGCGGTCGCGCGGATAATTTGAAGCTGACATGGGACACACCGATGCGACGTACGAGACGATCACCTACGAGGTCGACGAGGGAATCGCGACGATCACGCTGAACCGGCCCGAGCAGCTCAATGCGCTCGACGCCGCGATGGAGCGTGAACTGCTCTGGGTCTGGGATCGCGTCGATGCCGACGACGACGTGCGCGCAGTCATCGTGACCGGAAACGGCCGCGCTTTCTGCGCTGGATTCGACCTGTCAGGCGGCGGTTTCGACGTCATGGAGCGTGCGATCGAGCGCGGCACCGAAGAGGTCCGGCCCGGCGACATCCCGCGCGACAGCGGCGGCTTGATCGCGCTGCGGATGTTCCGCTGCATGAAGCCGATCATCGCCGCGATCAACGGCGTCGGTGTCGGCTTCGGGGCGACGTTCCCGCTGCCGATGGATATCCGACTTGCGTCCGAGACCGCGCGCTGGGGCATCGTCTTCAGCCGGCGCGGTATGTGCATGGACGCGGCGTCGAGCTGGTTCTTGACGCGCGCCGTCGGGATGTCGAAGGCGCTCGAGTGGTCCTTCAGCGGCCGGATTTTCGACGCGCAGGAGGCGCTCGAGGCGGGGCTCGTGCACTCGCTCCATGCGCCTGATGACCTGCTGCCGGCAGCGCGCGAGATGGCGCGCAGCCTGATCAGCGACAGCGCCCCGGTCTCGGTCGCGCTCAACCGCCAGCTGCTCTGGCAGATGGCCGGTGCCGCCCATCCGATGGATGCGCACCGGATGGAGTCGATCTACATCGCCGAGCGCGGTCCGTCGCCCGACGCGCGTGAGGGCGCTGAGTCATTCCTGGAGAAGCGCCCGCCGAAGTTCCCGATGCGCGTCAGCGCCGATCTGCCGCTCGCATTTCCCTGGCACGACGAGCCGGCATTCGACCGCCGGCGCGGGCGACCCTCGGCCTAGTCCGGCGGCTGCGGCATGTGGAATCCGCTGACCCCCGCGGAGGTCGTCGCCGCCATGGGCGGTCCGACGCAGGTCGCCGCGCGCAGCAGGGTGGAGCTCAGCGAGTGGGAGCGCGGACAGCTGTTTTCGGTCTACAGCGCGACGCGCCACCTCGCGGCCGAGATCGGTGCCGTCGAACCGCACGCAGCCGGCGTCGCCGCTGAGCTGGCAGCGTCGCTGCGGGCTGCGCCGGATTCGATCGCTGGACTGCGCGAGATCGCCGGCCGGCTCGAGGGGACCGCCGATCCCCGGGTGATCGCGCAGCTCAGCTGCGAGGCGCTCGACATCCTGCAGGCCGACGGTTCCCCGCCGGCGCAGGCGGCCCGCGCCGCGCTGCGCGCGGTGCTGCGCCGCGCCGTCGAGCTTGAGGTCGGCGCGCTGGCCGATGCGATCGAGGGGCCCGCGTGAGCGATCCGCGCTGCGCGGCCGTCGAGGCGCTGCTCTCGCAGGCCGGTGAGCTCGCGTCCGGAGAGCGGGTTGAGCGGTTCGAGCAGCTGCAGGGTGGCTGGTCGCGCCACTCGCACATCGCCCATATCGCCGGGGGGTCTGAGGGCCGCCGGTACATCGTCCGCGTGCGGCCTCCCGGGGCGCTTCTGGACACCGATCTCGGGCTGGAGTTCCGCGTCTTCGCCGCGCTGGAAGGCGCCGACGTCGCCGCTCCCCGGGTCTACGGCCTCGAGCCATTGGCCGACTCGCCGTTTGATGGGCCGTTCTTCGTCATGGAGTTTCTGCCGGGTGTCGCGCCGAACATGTACGGCCGTGACGACCAGGCGATGCTCGCCGCCGATTGGGACGGCGCTCGCGCAATCGCGACCGACATGGTCACGACGCTGGCCGCGATCCACGGGCTGGATGCCGCCGCGCTGCCCGACGATCTGCCGCGCCTGAGCTTCGGCGACATCGTCGCGCGCTGGCGCTCGGTGTACGAGGAGCGCCGGTTGGTGCGCGATCCGGTGATCGAGCAGGGCTTCGCGTGGCTGGAGGAGCAGACCCCGTTGGATAGTCGCGAGGGGCTCGTGCACGGCGACTTCCGGATCGGCAACACGCTGATCGACAAGGGTCGGCTGACGGCGGTCCTCGACTGGGAGCTCGCCTACGCCGGTGACGTGCGCTTCGACCTCGGGTACCTCGCACTCGAGCGCTCCGCGGGCAAGCACCTGCGCAGGCGGACGCCCTTCATGGGCACCTTCGCCGACCAGGCATGGTTCCTGGAGCGCTACGGCGAACTGACCGGTTCACCGGTGACCGAGGAAGAGCTGCGGCCGTTCCAGATGCTGAGCATCATGATGCTGCTCGCCACGCAGATCACCGCGGTGTGGATGTACGCGAACGGCCGTACGACCGATTTTCGGATGGTGTGGGCCCGCTATTCGTTCCCGGGCCTGAGAGACGACATGGTGAGGTTGATGCAATGGTGAGCAGCACGGTCCCACGGCGCGGTATCTGCGTCTTCGCGGCCTCGATCGAGGCGATGGCGGCAGCGGCGGCGGACGCCGAGCGCGCGGGCTTCGATTCGGTCTGGACGTCAGAGCTCTACAACCGCTCGGCGACGATCACCGTGGCGGCGCTCGCGCTTGCGACGTCGCAGATCACGCTCGGCACCGGGATTCTCTACGGCGTCGGGCGCAGTCCGCTGATGCTCGCCGCGGAGGCGCGCGACCTCGACGAACTTTCGCACGGGCGCTTCATCCTCGGCATCGGCAACGGTACGCGCCGGATGATCTCCGACTGGCACGGCCTTGACGGCGAGTCCCCCGCAGGGCGCATCGAGGAGCTCGTCCCGCTGGTGCGCGACGTGTGGAACCTCGACGCCGCACCCGTCAAGCACGACGGGCGCTTCTATCACCTCCACATCTCCTCGCTCGGCGATCTCGCCGCCGGATCCCAGCGCCAGATCCCGATCTACACCGCGGCCGTCAACCCGCGGATGATCGAGTCTGCCGGCCGTGTCGCAGACGGCCTGCTGGGGCACACGCTCTTCAACCCGGCCTACATCGAGGAGGTCGTGCGGCCGGCCCTTGCCAAGGGCGCGGAGCACGCAGAGCGCGATCCGCAGGATCTCCGTCTTGCGACCTACACGCTCGCCGCATGCTCGGCGGATGAGGAGCAGGCGCGCCGCGAGGCGGCCGCGATGATCGCCTTCTACGGCTCGGTCAAGTCCTACGGCGCGATCTTCGAGCACAGCGGCTTCGGCGCCGAAGCGCAGCAGATCCGCGAGGCGTTCGCCGCGCGAGACCTCAAGGGCATGGTCGGCGCGGTCAGCGACGCGATGGTCGATGAGCTCTCCGTCGCCGGGACGCCCGCGCAGGTGGCCGAGAAGCTGCGCCGGTTCGACGGGATCGTCGATGAGGTGGTGATGACCGTGCCGAGCTTCCAGATCTCGCCCGAGCGCGTCGCCGAGAATCTCGCCCTGATCACGGCCCACTGCGCGCCGGGCTCCTGACCGGCCGGAACGGTCCTCTGGCAGAAGCGCCAGTTCTCCGAACCCGCGGGCCGTGGTTCGATCGCGCCGATGGAATGGGAGAGTGAACCTGCCGACGGCCTGAAGACCGTTCTCGCCGTCGTCGACCATGCCGCTGCGCGCGACGGTGACCGTGCGGCGATCCACTGCGGTGGCCGCGATCTCGTCATCGGCGAGATCCGCGACGAGAGTCTGCGGCTCGCCAGCGCGCTGATCGCCCACGGCGTCCAGCCGGGTGATCGCGTGGCGCTGATGATGGGCAACGTCCCGGAGTTCCTCGTCGCGTGGTTCGGGATCCTGCGCGCCGGGGCGATCGAGGTTCCCATCCACTCCGCGTACCGCGGGCTGCTGCTCGAGCACATCCTGAGCGAGACCGGCGCGAACGTTCTGATCTGCGACGCCGACATGGTCGAGCGCCTCG
>WLNG01000170.1 GCA_009699915.1 Actinomycetota bacterium | reverse complement strand
GTCGACCCGCTCGACCACGGCTGCGTCGAGCCCGACGCCGGCGGAGAACGTGAAGCGCCGTCCATTGACCCTGCCTGCGTCTACCCGGCGCACCTGCCAGTCCCGCGCCCGCCACAGCAGATCCTGCGCGGCGTCGTCGAGATTCGCCGGGATCCCCAGCAGCTTGGCGAAGACGTTCTGCGAGCCGCCCGGCAGCGGGAAGACGGGAACGTCGTGGTCGGCGAGCCCATTCACTGCTTCGTTGAGCGTGCCGTCGCCGCCGAACGTCACCACAAGATCGGCGCCGGAGCGCGCCGCCGCGTCCGCGAGTTGCGTTGCGTGGCCGCGGGCCTGCGTCTCGACGGTCTCCACGTGGAACTGGCCGGCCAGCGTGCCGAAGACGCTGCGTGCGGCCCGTGCGTCGAAGCGCGATGCGTGGGGGTTGATGATCGCGACGATGCTCCGTTGCATGGAACCGGGCGCGCAGGAAGATGAGGGGCCGCTCATGGCCCGGGCAGGCTAGAGGAAGCCGCGCTTGCGGAACATCCAAACCATTCCACCGAGGAGCACGACCATGAAGCCGATGACGGCGAAGAAGCCGTTGATGTGCCCCTCGCCGGGCACGCGCACGTTCATTCCGAAGATGCTCGCGATCAGCGTCAGCGGCAGCATCACGACGCTGAAGGACGTCAGGATGCGCAGCACGCGGTTGAGCTGGTGCGAAAGCACCGACTCGTTCGTGCCCTCGAGTGCCTCGACGACCTCCTTGAAGTTCTCAAGCATGTCCCAGACGCGCTCGGAGGCGTCGTTGATGTCGTCGAAGTAGATCTCGAGGTCCTCGGAGACATAGCGCTTGGTGGAGCGCTCGAGGTCGGCGAGGGCCGTGCGCATCGGGCGCACAACGCGGCGGAAGTTGATGATCTCCTGCTTGACGCTGAAGATGTCACGGACGACCTCGTTCGAGCGCCCCTCGAATACGTCGTCCTCGAGGCGCTCCAGTTTGTTGCCCATCTTGCGCAGCATCGGAAATGAGGCGTCGACAGCATCGTCGACGATCCGGTAGAGCAGGTAGCCAGGGCCTTTGGCGAAGAGCTGCTCGCGCAGATCTTCGAGCGAGGTGCAGCGCTCGAAGAGGTAGTCGAGCGACTGAATCGGCTGGTTGGGGACGGTGACCACGTAGTCCGGACCGAGGAAGACATCCACCTCCGCCGCGCTGAGGCGCCCGAGCTGCTTGTCGTACCGCGCGAACTGCAGGACGACGAACAGGTAGTCGTCGTACTCGTCCACCTTCGGCCGCTGGTTGCGGGAGGCGAGGTCCTCATAGTCCAGCGGATGGAAGGAGAAGTGCTCCTCGAGCCAGGCACGTTCGACCGGCCGCACACCTTGGACGTTGACCCAGCGCAGCGGACGGTCCGTGGAGCCGCCCTCGATGATCTCGACGCGGGGGGACTGCGGCTCAGCCGCAGGGGTGACGGCGTGTCCGCGAGTCCGCGTGGCCCTGCGCAGGCGGGGCTTGGGGAGGCTGGGCATGACTTCGCGGGTCGTCGGAATGCATCGTGGTCACCATGCACCGCAGCCTGGCGGCACAACGCCATTGTACCTGCACGGGCCGAGCGTTCTCCAGCCCGGGACCGATCATGCAAAGCCGCCCGATTGTCTGCTACGGTTCCGCCCGCATAGCAGAACACATCCAGAGGGGTGGAGGGACTGGCCCAATGAAACCCCGGCAACCGGCCTATTGGAAACGGTGCCAAATCCTGTAGATGTGGTCGGAGCTTGAAGAAGCCTCCGCCACGTGTGACAGCACAAGCGGAGGTTTCATTCATGAGTGTCAGCCATCTTGGTTGTAGGGAATGCGGGGCGGAGTACGAGCTGTCGGCGAGCTACGTCTGTTCACGATGCTTCGGACCGGTCGAGGTCGTCTATGACTACGCCGATCTGACGACCGACATCGCCTCGCTCCGGCGCCGTATTCAGGCCGGCCCCCAGAACATCTGGCGGTATGCCGACTTCCTGCCGGTCGTCGATGGGCCTCCCGGCCCGTCGAACCGCAAGTCCTCGCGTGCCGGGCTCCCTTCGGGCTGCACGCCGCTGATCCGTGCCGACCGGCTTGCGGAGCGCCTCGGCCTTGGCGAGGTCTGGGTCAAGAACGACGCCGCCAATCCCACACACAGCTTCAAGGATCGCGTCGTCAGCGTCGCCGCAGCTCGCGCGCGTGAGCTCGGCTTCGAGACGCTCGCCTGCGCCTCGACCGGCAATCTCGCGAACGCCGTAGCGGCTCATGGCGCGGCACTCGGGATGGAGACCTATGTGTTCATTCCAAGCGATCTCGAGGAGCAGAAGGTCCTCGCCACGGGCGTTTACGGCACAAATCTCGTGAAGGTTCGCGGTACCTATGACGATGTGAACCGTCTCTGCACCGAGCTCAGTGGCGAGCGCGACTGGGCGTTCGTGAACGTCAACATCCGCCCGTACTACGCGGAGGGCAGCAAGACGATCGCGTACGAGGTCGCCGAGCAGCTGGGCTGGACGACTCCGGACCGGGTCGTGGCTCCGATTGCATCCGGCTCGCTTTACACGAAGCTCGCCAAGGGCTTCGAGGAGTGGCTGAAGCTCGGCCTCATCACCGGCGAGGTTCCCGTGATGAACGGCGCCCAGGCGGCGGGCTGCGCGCCGGTCGCGCAGGCCTACGCAGACGGTCGCGACACGTGCCTGCCGGTGAAGCCGGACACGATCGCCAAGTCGCTCGCGATCGGCACTCCTGCCGATGGTCCGCATGCGCTCGACCTCGCGCGGCGCAGCGGCGGCACGATCGACTCCGTCACCGACGATGAGATTCGCGCGGGGATCCGCCTGCTCGCCGAGACGACCGGCATCTTCACCGAGACCGCCGGCGGCGTCACGACGGCGACGCTCGCCAAGCTCGCTGCGCGCGGCGATATCGGTGCCGACGAGCGTGTCGTGCTCGTGATCACCGGTGAGGGGCTCAAGACGCTCGACGCGGTCGCCGGCAGCTTCGAGACGCATGAGATCTCCCCATCGCTCGAAGCCTTCGAGCGCGAGGTTGAGGGCGCCGCGAGCCGCTGAGCCGGATGCTCAGGAGTCGAGCGGGCAGCCCGCAGCAGGCGTCGTCGGCGTGACGGCCGCCGTGGTGCTGCACTGGCGCCAAGCGCCGCGGTAATAGACGAGGGTTGTGGCCAGGGTGAATCCCTGCAAACGGTTGTCCCAGCTGGCGTTGTTCTTGAGCGTCACCGCCTTGGCGGAGATCCCGCCGGTGAATGTGCCGTAGTTTTTGAAGGTGATTGCCGCGTTCGGTGAGTAGATCGCCGCGGCGAGGTTGATGTTGTTCGGGAACTGGATCGTCGTGAAGCCGCTCTTGGTCGGCGTCGCGGTCGCCCCGTAGATCACCAGGACAAGGCCGCGCGGGTCCCCACCGGGATTCGAGAAGAATGCGCCGTTGCCACTCGTGATTCCGCCCTGGCCCGCCACGCAGCCCGATCCTGCTCGGTCGGGCGAGTCGATGTAGAGCGTGGTCCTGGCCCCGGAGGCGATATTGATCGCAGCGTTGTTGCCGAGGTTGAGCTGGCAGAAGTTGTAGACCGCGCCACCCAGCGTCACAACGCCAGAGTTGCCGAGCGACAGCGTGCGCGGACTGAGCGTGGCGTTGGTGTAGCAGGAGCCGGCGGTCCCGTTGCCGCCGGAGCAGCTATCGGCCGGGCTCGCGCCCGCCACGAGCTGGCCGTTGCTGTTGCTCGTAGCGGAGTCCACGAGTGTCAGCGGATTGAGCATGTCGGGAGGGCTGAGCACGAACGCTGTCGACTGGCGCTGCACCGTTCCCGTGTAACCAGTCGGATTGGGCGCCGAGGCCCAGAGCGTCACGCTGCCGCTGACGGTGCTGTTGAGGCCGAGCGAAACCTGGCCATTCGATGAGAGGCCGGCAGTGACGGTTGTGTTGTTGTCCACCGTGAGCGAGTCCTTGCCGAGGATGCCGTCGGTCGGGAATGGATCAGAACCGTTCGATGAGACGACGCGCTGGAT
>WLNG01000017.1 GCA_009699915.1 Actinomycetota bacterium | reverse complement strand
GACCGTCGCAACGCACCCGTTCCGCGCCCTGTCACGCGCCGACGGTCTTGCCGAGTCGGGTCGTGCTGAAACCTCGCGCGGACGCTCGCGCGGACGGGCCGCGCACGCAGGCAGCTCCGCGCGTTACCGTGGAACGCGTGCCAACCGCCGTTCTCGCACTCGCAGGATTCGCCGTGGGCGTCCTTGCGGCTCGACGCCATGCGCGTTACGGGCCGCTCGAGCGCGCGGGCCGCGGGCGCCGCGTCCGCTAGGCCTGATCCTGCGAGAGCCCGGGCTGCCAGAGCGGCTCGTCGCCGGCGTTCGCGCCGCGGCTCAGGATGAAGAGCAGGTCGGAGAGGCGGTTGAGGTAGCGCAGCACCTCGGGGCTCGACCCCTCGACGGAGAGAACGCGTCGCTCCGCTCGGCGGCAGACGGTGCGGCAGACGTGCAGGTGCGCTGCCGCAGTCGTGCCACCCGGCAGGACGAACGACTTCAGCGGGGCAAGGGTCGCGTTGACCTCGTCGCAGCGCTGCTCGAGCCAGGTGACCTGCTCAGCGCGCACGCGCAGGCGACCGCGCTCGTCGCCGCCGTCGCCGCTGGTCTCGGGGACCGCGAGGTCGGCGCCGACATCGAAGAGGTCGTTCTGAATCCGGCGCAGCCAGGTGATGAACGTCTCGGGCATCCCGCCGACCGTCAGCGTGACGCCGATGTGGCTGTTGAGTTCATCGACGGTGCCGTACGCCTCGATGCGTGCATCGGTCTTGGAGACGCGGCTCATGTCGCCCAGATGGGTCTGGCCGTCGTCGCCGAGGCGCGTGTAGATCCGGGTGAGATTGACGGTCACAGAGTCGAGCCTAGCGCTGGGGTATGCTCGCTGTGTTCAAGGTCGGTGGAAAAGGGAAGTCCGGTGTAAATCCGGCGCGGACCCGCCACTGTGACCGGGCGTGATACCGCCCCGCATGCGCAAGCAGCCACTGGAGCCGACGGGGCTCCGGGAAGGCGCGGGAACGGTGCCCGGGAGCCAGGAGACCTGCCTCCGGCCATCAAGCACATACGCCCTCGCGGAAAGGGGTGGCTCGTTTATGCGCACGCTGCGCTTTTGTGGTCTTCTGACCGTTGTCCTGATGTCGTCGTTGGTCTGCGCTTGGGCTGCGGCCTCCGCGTCGATGTCGGTGCGCGTCGAGGGAGTGACCTCGACACTGCTCCCACGTACTCCGGTCGCCGCCACCGGCGTCGAGCTGGTCAAGTTCGGCGGCACGTGCGGCGGTGCGACCGCCGCGGCGGCACTCGATCGGGCCACCGCCGGAGATTGGGACGGGACCTGGTACGACGGGTTCGGCGATTACGGCATCGACGCGATCAAGGGCCAGGCGTTCACCTACAGCGATCCCTACTACTGGGGGTTCTTCGTCAACGGGACGGCCGCGACGGTCGGGATCTGCCAGCAGCCGGTGCAGGAAGGCGACGAAGCGGTCTTCGCGCCGATCCCCAACTCGGCGGGAGACTTCTCCGTGACGCTGCTCGACCTTTCCATCCCGGCGGCGATCCGCGCGGGCGTGGCGTTCACCGCCAGCGTCACCGAGGCGGCTAACGACTTCGTTGGCGGGGCGACCGCGGGGATCCGCCGCGGCCCGGCTGCCGGTGCGCAGATCGCGCTCCCCGGCGGCGGCTCGGCGACGACCGGGGCCGACGGCACTGCGCGCATCACGCTCACCACCGTCGGCGTCACCGACCTGCGCGCCACGCGCGACGGGTCTACCCCCAGCGCCACTATCGCCGCCTGCGTGACGACCGGCTACGACGGGCGCTGCGGCACCGTCGCCGATCGACGCGCGCCGCACGGGCGCATCGCGACGCTGCGCGACGGCCGCCGCTACCCGCCCGGCGCGGCGCCGCGACTGCTCCGCGGGATGGCCGCGACTGATGCGTCGGGCCTGCGGCGCGTCCAGCTGCGCCTGACTCGCCGCGTGCCTGCGAACGCGGGTGGCGATCGGCGCTGTGAGACCTACGACGTGCGTCAGGAGCGCTGGCTGGACATGAGGCGCTGCGGCGCCGAGCGCGGCCACTGGTTCACCGTCGGGGATCGGGCCGCCTGGTCCTACCTCTTGCCCGCGGCTCTCAAGGGCGGCCGCTACGTCCTCGACGTGCGGCTGACCGACGCCGCAGGCAACGCCAGCCGCTACTTCCGGCGCGCTGCCGACCCGTCGAAGATCCGCAACCGCGTCGTCTTCTTCGTGGGCTGATCGATGCTGGAGGCCGGGCGCATGCGGATCGTGATGCCGGTGGTGGGGACCATCGCGATCCTGATCAGCGCGCCCGGCTGTGGCCCGGGCGCCGGCAAGGACACCGCCGCGGTGCGTCTGCGCGTCACGCGCGACTTCGGCGCGGTGGCGGTCACCGAGACCGCTGTGACGAAGGTGCCTGCGTCCGAGACGGCGATGCGCTTGCTGGCACGCGAAGCCCAGCTGAAGACCCGCTACGGCGGCGGCTTCGTCCAATGTGTCAAGGACCTCTGCGGCGGGCGCCGCGGGGGGAGAAACTATGACTGGTTCTACTTCGTCAATGGGGTCGAGGCGCCCAAGGGTGCGGCAGCGACCCGGGTCCGCGCCAACGATTCGATCTGGTGGGATCTGCGCGACTGGAGCGTCGCCGAGCGAGTGCCCGCGGTGGTCGGCCAGTTTCCCGAGCCATTCCGCCACGGGCCGGGCGTGCCGGGGCGCCTGCCGACGCGGATCGAGTGCGCCGATGTGAAGGACGCCGCCTGCGGAGCGGTGCGGCAGGCGCTCGGCCGCGAGGACGTCGGCGACGGGGTCGCGCCGCTGCGCGCGACGGCTGCGGGCGAGTCGCTGCGCATCATCGTCGGTACCTGGGAGCAGATCGGCGCTGAGCGGGCACTCGTCGTACTGGAGGACGGCCCCGCCGCCAGCGGGATCTACGCCCGCCCGCAGGACCGGGGCCGCGCGATCGCGCTGCTCGACCCCGCCGGGCGCACGGTGCGCACGCTGGGTCCAGGCGGCGGACTGGTCGCGGCGACCCGCGTGGGCGAGGACCCGCCGGTCTGGGTCGTGACCGGCACCGATGCCGCCGGCGTGCTCGCCGCGGCACGCGCGCTCGAGCCGCAGGTCCTGCGGCGGAGGTACGCGGTCGCAGTCGATTCAGGCGGACCGGTCGGCCTGCCGCTCGAGGCGGCCCGCTGATGTACCGCCATCGCGCGAGCCCCCTGCACGCGGCGCGCGCCGGTGTCACGGCGCTTTACGGATTGGCGCTGGTCGGCCTGGCGCTGGGATTCACGCATCCCGTCGTCCTGGCCGCGATCGCGGTCGCTGTGCTCGCGGCCGGGTGGCGCGCCGGCGTCGGATCGGACCTTGTGCGCGCGGCGCGATTCTCGCTCTTTCTCGCCGTGACGATCACGCTCGTGAACGCGATCGTCGTGCGCGATGGGCTCACCGTGGTCTGGCGCTTCGGCGAGATTCCGCCGTTCGGGCAGGTCGACATCACGCTCGAGGCGCTGGTGTACGGCGCACTGCTGGGGATGCGTGTCGTCGTGATCGTGCTCGCCTTCGCGCTGCTGACGGCCTGCGTCGATCCGGACGCGATCCTGCGCGCCTTCGGCCGCAGGTCCTTCCGCTCAGCGCTGACGGCAACGCTGGCGACGCGAATGGTGCCGGTGCTCGCGCGTGACGCGCAGCGCATGGATCAGGCCATGCGCTGCAGGCCGAACGCCGAGGACATGAGTACGACCCGCGGCCGAGTGGCCGTCGTGCGCGCCGTCGCATCCGGCGCGCTCGACCGGGCCGTCGACGTCGCTGCGACGCTCGAGCTGCGCGGCTACGCGACGCGGCGCAGCGCTCCGTCCGGACCGCGTGAACCATGGTCGCGCCATGATGTCGGCGTTCTTGCGGCCGGCCTCGCACTGATCGCACTCGGCGTCGCCGCCGCGATCACCGGCGTCGCGGCCTTTGACGCGTACCCGCGCCTGCACGCGGAGGGGGGACTCGGGGTGATCGTCCTGGCGGTCCTGATCGTCGCCGCTGCACTCGTTCCGTTCTGGAACCGGCGGGGGGTCGAGCGATGAGCCGCGTCCTCGAGTTCGACGCCTTCTCCTACACCTATCCGGGAGTGGCTGAGCCGTCGCTGCGCGAGGTGACACTGAGCGTCGAACCCGGAGAGTTCGTCGTCGTCGCCGGTCTCTCCGCCTCCGGCAAGTCCACCTTCCTGCGCGCGGCCTGCGGGCTGGTCCCGCACTTCCACGGCGGAAGCGCGAGCGGCCGTGTCGTCACCGGCGGTCTCGATACGCGCCACCACGGCCCGGGGGACCTCGCAGCGGTCTGCGGGACGCTGCTTCAGGACCCTGAGACGCAGATCGTCATGGGGACGGTGCGTTCGGAACTCGCGTTCCCACTGGAGAACCGCGGCGCCTCGCGAGCGGCGGTCGCACGTGGTGTGGAGGAGGCTGCGCTGGCGCTCGGTATCGCGCGGCTGCTCGATCGCCCGACGCACGAGCTCTCCGGCGGTGAGCTCCAGCGGGTCGCCCTCGGCGCGGCGCTCGCCGGCCGTCCGAAGCTCGTCGTGCTCGACGAGCCGACCTCGCAGCTGGATCCGGTCGCCGGTGACGAGCTGGTCTGGCTGCTGCGCCGTCTCAACGAGGAGCAGGGGACCGCTGTGCTGCTTGCCGAGCACCGGCTCGAGCGCTGCATGGCGCACGCCGACCGCGTGATCGTGCTGGAGGACGGCCGCGTCGCCTGCGACGCCCCGCCCCGCGAGATGCTCGGCTGGGCAGCGGAGCGCATGCCCGCGCTGCAGACCCCTGCCGCGCGCCTCTTCGCCCGTGCCGGGCTGCGCCCTGCGCCGACCGGCGTGAAGGAGGCCCGCGCCACGTTGCGCGCGCACGGTCTGCTGCGCGAGGACCAGCCGCAGCGCGCCGCCGTGGCGCCCGGGCCGGCCGATCGTCGCCGCACGGGCTGGCGGCGCTCGCGCGATCGCGGCGGCCCGGCTGCGCTGCGCGTCCGCGGGCTGTGGCACGAGCTTTCTGATGGCCCCGGCATCCTGCGCGGAATCGACCTTGAGGTGCGCCCCGGTGAGCGGCTGGCCGTGATGGGCCGCAACGGGGCAGGAAAATCCACCCTGCTGCGCCACCTGGCCGGCGTGCAGGAGCCGACGCGCGGCAGCGTCGAGGCGGCGGGCCGGGTCGCCCTGCTGCTGCAGAACCCCGGTGACTATCTCCTGCACGAGCGCGTCGCCGATGAGGCGCCGGTCGAGGCCATCGAGGCCGCTGGGCTCGCCGCGCTCGCGGGGCGTCATCCGCGCGATCTCTCCGGCGGCGAGCGTCAGCGGCTGGCGCTCGCGATCGTGCTCGGTGAAGGGACCGCCCCCGCGGCCGTGCTGCTCGACGAGCCGACCCGGGGGATGGATCGCGCGGCGAAGGGCGACCTGATCGAGCGCATGGGCGAGCTCTCGGCCAGCGGGGCCGCCGTACTGGTCGCGACGCATGATGCCGAGTTCGCCGCAGCGCTTGCCGACCGTGTCGTGCTGCTCGCCGACGGCCGCGTGATCGCCGATGCCCCGGCCGCGGAGGTCCTCTCCGGCGGATGGCACTTCGCGACGGAGACCGCACGCGTGCTCGCCGGCGAGGACCCGCCGGTGCTCGGTCCGCAGGAGGGCGGCGACCTGCTGCGCGACCGGATGAGCTTCGAGGTGACGCCGTGACCTGGGAGCTGGCCTCCTTCGTTGTCCTCGGATTGGCCCTGATCCTCGGATTCACCTGGTACGAGCGCTCCCACGCCGATTCGCGCACGCTGGCGCTCGTCGCGACGCTTGCGGCGCTCGCGGCGATCGGGCGGATCGCCTTTGCGCCGATCCCGAACGTCAAGCCGACGACCGACATCGTTCTGATCGCCGGGCTCGCACTCGGCGGCGCGCCGGGCTTCGTCGTCGGGGCCGTCGCGGCGCTCGCGTCGAACCTCGTCTTCGGACAGGGCCCATGGACGCCGTGGCAGATGGTCGCCTGGGGGCTCTGCGGCCTGCTCGGCGCGCTGCTCGGACGGCTCGCGGGGCGCGACATCGGACGGGTGCCGCTCGCCGTGGCCTGCGGCGCCGCGGGGCTGGCCTTTGGAGCGGTGATGGACCTCTCCGTGTTCAGTACCTATGCGGGGAGTCACACGTTCGGGCAGTATCTGGCCATCAGTCTCACATCGCTCCCCTTCAACCTTGCGCACGCAGTCGGAAACGTCGCCTTCGCGCTCGCGTTCGGTCCGATGCTTGTACGTGCGCTGCTGCGCTTCCGCAGCCGCCTCGCCGTGCACTGGGAGGACCTAGCGCCGAAGCCTCCGGCTGCGGGCGCGGCGCCACTCGTGACGCTGCTCGTCGCCTGCGTGCTCGTCGCCGGCTGGGGGCTTGGGGGCGCCGCCCAGCCTGCCGCGGCGATGAGCGTGACCCGGGCGGGCAGCGCCGCGACGTGGCTTGCGAGTGTGCAGAACACCGACGGCGGCTGGGGCACCGCGAAGGGCGCCTCCTCGAACGCCGTCCAGACATCGTGGACCGTGATCGGGATCGCTGCGCTCGGACGCGATCCGCTCGCCGTGCGCCGGCGCGGACGATCGGCGGAGTCGCTGCTGCGCCGCTACGCGGGCCGCTCGCGCACGACCGCCGATCTCGAGCGCACCGCGCTGGCGCTTGCCGCAGCCGGAATCTCCGCGCAGACCGGCGGCCTGCTCACCAGGCTGCGCGCCGCCCAGGACTCCGACGGCTCGTTCGACGGCCTCGTCAACCTGACCTCTTACGGGATCCTGGCGTTGCGGGCGAGCGGTCTGGGTTCGCGCTCCACGGTGGTGCGCCGCGCCGCTTCGTGGCTTGCGGCGCGCGCCGGCAAAGACGGCGGCTTCTCCTACTCCGGGCGCGGCGTGAGCAGCTCCGACGACACCGCTGCCGCGGTGCAGGCGCTCGTCGCAGCGCGCTACCCGCGCGCGGCGGCACGCGGCGCCTCGTGGCTGCTCGGGCACGAGAATATGGACGGCGGCTGGGCGCTGCAGCCGCCGGGCGCGTCGAACGCGCAGTCCACCGCGCTGGCGATCCAGGCTCTGATCGCCATCGGCATGCGCGCCACTCGCAGGCTGCCGGGGATGACGCGCTCGCCGATCGAATACCTGCGCTCGCTGCAGATGGACAACGGCAGGATCCGGTACTCCCGCACCAGCACGCAGACCCCGGTCTGGGTTACCGCCCAGGCTCTGGCTGCACTCGCCGGTCGGCCGATGCCGTTCCGCCTGCGTCGCCCGTGACCACCGGCGGACAGGAGCCATCGCAGCCGCCCAGTAGCGTTTGCCACCAATGAGGCTCGCAGTGGCACGGGAGACAGCGCCGGGCGAGACCCGGGTCGCGCTCGTCCCCGAGGTGGTGCGCAAGCTCACCGCACGCGGCGTCACGGTGCTCGTCGAGCGCGGCGCCGGCGCCGGCGCGCTGATTCCCGACGACGCGTACGCCGAGGCCGGCGCCACCGTCACCGAGGATCCCGCCGCGATCTGGGGAGCGGAGGTCGTCGTGACGATCGCCCCGCCCGCGCCCACCGACATCGCGCGGATGAACGCGGGCGCCGTCCTGCTCGGGTTTCTGGCGCCGCTCTCCAGCACAGCGACCACAGCGGCGGCGCGCGACGCACAGGTGACGGCGTTCGCGATGGAGGCCGTGCCCCGGATCTCGCGCGCGCAGTCGATGGATGCGCTCTCCAGCCAGTCGAACGTCGCCGGGTATGAGTCGGTGATCATCGCGGCGGAGAGCCTCGGGCGCTTTTTCCCGATGTTGATGACCGCTGCCGGGACGATCCCGCCCGCGAAGGTGCTCGTTCTGGGCGCCGGCGTTGCGGGCCTGCAGGCGCTCGCCACCGCCCGCCGCCTGGGCGCTGTCACAACCGGCTACGACGTGCGCCCCGAGGTCGCCGAACAGGTCCAGTCGCTCGGCGCGTCGTTCCTCGATCTCGGGATCGAGGCGGCTGGGGAGGGCGGTTACGCACGCGAGCTCACCGAGCAGGAGCGAGCGGCCCAGCAGCAGGCGCTGACCGACGCGATCAAGGGCTTCGACGTTGTGATCACGACTGCGCTGGTGCCCGGCCGGCCGGCCCCGAAGCTCGTCAGCGCGCAGGCCGTCGAGGGGATGCGGGCGGGCAGCGTGATCATCGATCTGGCCGGTGAGACCGGCGGCAACTGCGAGCTGACCGAGCCGGGGGAGACCGTCGTGCGCCACGGCGTCACGATCCGTTCGCCGCTGAACCTCCCGGCCCACATGGCCGAGCACGCCAGCCAGCTCTACGCGCGCAACGTGCAGGAGCTGCTCGGATTGCTCATCAGCGATGGCACCGATGGCGGATCGGCCTCGCTGCGGCTCGACTTCGATGACGAGATCGTCGCCGGGGCGTGCGTCACGCGCGACGGCGCGGTCCTGCATCCCGGCGCGAAGGCCGCTCTCGGGGCGGCGTAGGAGGCCACATGTTCGTCACGAATCTCGCGATCCTCGTCGTCTCAGGGTTCCTCGGCTACGCGGTGATCTCCAAGGTCCCCAACACGCTGCACACCCCGCTGATGTCCGGGACGAATGCGATCCACGGGATCGTTGTGGTCGGCGGGATCTTCGTGCTCGGCTTCTATCCGGACCTCGGCGCCTTCACGAAGGTGATCCTCGTTGTGGCGATCGTCTTCGGGACGATCAACGTCGTCGGCGGTTTCCTCGTCACCGACCGCATGCTCGAGATGTTCAAGGCGAAGCCCACGGCCAAGCCCGACGAGCCGGAGGACAAGCAGTGACGCTTCCGCTGGCCTCGTCCTTTGTGCGCGATCAGGACTTCATCAACGCGCTCTACATCGTGGCGTTCGGGCTCTTCATCTTCGGACTGATGGGCCTGACCGGGCCGCGCACCGCCGTGCGTGGCAACCGCATCGCTGCAGTCGGGATGCTGCTCGCGATCGTCGCGACCTTCTTGCTGCCGGGAATGGGCCACAATTGGGCGCTGATCGCCGCGGGCCTCGTCGTCGGCACGGTCGTCGGCGTCCCCGCGGCACGGCAGGTGAAGATGACCGCGATGCCACAGATGGTGGCGCTCTTCAACGGCGTCGGCGGTGGCGCGATCGCGCTGATCGCCTGGGCCGAGTTCATCGAGAGCTCCGGGTATGACGGCGACCCCCTGACCTTCGTGATCCCCTCGCTGTTCGGGGCGATCGTCGGCTCGATCAGCTTCTGGGGATCGCTGATCGCCTTCGGGAAGCTGCAGGAGGTGCTCCCCGGTCGGCCGATCGGGCTCAAGGGGGTAGGCCAGCAGCTGCTCAATCTCGCGCTGCTGCTGGTCACCATCGGCTGCGCTGCGGCGATTGCCGCAGGCGGCACGGCGGGCTGGCTCATGGTCGCGCTGCTCGTCGCGGCCGCGGCGCTCGGACTGTTCGTGGTGCTGCCGATCGGCGGTGCCGACATGCCGGTGGTGATCTCGCTCCTGAACGCGTTCACCGGGCTCTCCGCGGCGGCCACTGGGCTCGCGCTGAACAACACCGCGCTGATCGTGGCCGGGATGATCGTCGGCGCCTCCGGCACGATCCTCACGCGGCTGATGGCCAGCGCGATGAACCGCTCGATCCCGTCGATCATCGCCGGCGGCTTCGGCGGCGGCGGCGCTGTGGCGGGCGCTTCGGGTGCCGGAGAGCACGCCGGCAGCGTGCGCGCCACCTCTGCGGCGGACGCGGCGATCCAGATGGCCTATGCGCGCCTGGTGGTCATCGTCCCGGGATACGGCATGGCGGTCGCGCAGGCGCAGCATGCGGTGCGCGAGATGGCGACGGAGCTCGAGAAGCGCGGCGTCGAGGTGAAGTACGCGATCCATCCCGTCGCCGGGCGCATGCCGGGACACATGAACGTCCTGTTGGCCGAGGCCGATGTCCCGTATGAGCAGCTCAAGGAGATGGACGAGATCAACCCGGAGTTCACGCGCACCGATGTGGCGGTCGTGATCGGCGCGAACGACGTCACGAATCCTGCGGCGAAGACGAACCCACAGTCGCCGATCTACGGCATGCCGATCCTGAACGTGAACCACGCGAAGTCCGTGATCGTTCTGAAGCGGTCGATGAACCCGGGCTTCGCGGGGATCGAGAACGAGCTCTACTACGAACCGATGACCTCGATGCTCTTCGGGGACGCGAAGGCGTCGGTCGGCCAGATCACGCAGGAACTCGCGGCGCTCTAGGCCCTGCGCGTTTCGCGTGGCGAGCCCGCGGGCATCGCCAGCGCGAGTCGCATGCTGCCGGTCGCCGTCCTCTTTCTCCTCCTCGTGATGCTCTGCTCGCTGGCCTATGGCCTGACGGGCACGCCGGCGAGCAGACGCCATCCCGCCGCTGCGCGGCATCTGGGTGCAGCAGCGCTGCCTGTCTTCACGTTCGGCGTGCTGATCTGCGCCCTCGGTCGTCCGGCCCTCGGCGTTCTCGTCGTCGGCGCGAGCGTCGTCCTGTTCACGGTCGCTGCGCATCTCGCGCGCGCCCCGCACCCCGAGGACGATCAGGGGGAGGAGGGCGCTGGCGGCGGCGGGGGCGGCAACCTTCCGCGGCCCTGGCGCCCGGATCGAGGGCCCGGTAGCGAAGGCATCGACTGGGAGGCGTTCGACCACGCTCGAGCACGCTGGCGACCGCGCCGTCAGGCGCCTTCGCGCGAGCCTGCGCCGCTGCGCGCACGCTGACGGCGCGCACCGTCGCGGGCGCCCGTACTCTGGACCTGCGCCGTGGAAATCTCTGGGACAGCGGGCCGTTCGGCGGCCCTGGCGATCTACTGCGCGCTGGCGCTGCCCGCGGCCGCTGTGGCACCGCAGCCGGCGGGCGCATTCCGCGGCATCACCGGGGTGGACGGGCCGTCGGCGGACGTCCGTCAGCTTGGGGGCCTCGACGTCGCGCGCGACGGTGACGGGCTGCTGGCTTGGGTGCGCCGGGATGGCGGCGCCGACCACGCCTACCTGGCGCTGCTGCGCGCTGGGGTGTCGCAGGGCGCCTTCAGGATCGACGCGGGCCAGCCGCAGCTGACCTCTGCACCGGCCGTCGCCGCGGCGAACGACGGTCGCATGGCGGTGGTCTGGGCGAATGCCCGCGGCGTCTTTGCCGCGGTGCGCTCCGGCGAGCGTGCCGTCTTCGGTCCGCCGCAGCAGCTCGCAGGGGCCGGCGCGGACGCTCCGGTCGTGGACCTTTCCCCGGCCGGAGTCGGATATGCCGCCTGGGTCGAGGACGGCGACGTGCGTACCGCCTATCTGCCTCGCACGGTCACCGACTTCCGAGTCCACGCGACGCCGGTAGATGCCGACCCGGCGCGCGAGGCGGGGACCGGCACGCAGCGGCCGCGCGTGACGGCCTCCGGGGATGGGATCGGTCTGGTCGTCTGGGGTGAGCGCGAGCTGGGCGGCGGGACCCGGGTTCTCGCCCGTCGGCTCGTCCGCAGCGCGCTCTCGCAGGTCTTCATCGACGCGACTGCCTCCACGGTGCAGGGCCGGGTCGCCGGCTCGGCCGAGCTGCCGGAGGTCCGGATCGAGGACGACTCGTCCTACGCGTGGGTCGTGATGCGCCAACAGGTGCGCGACGCCACGGACAGCGTGGACGTGTGGCGCGGCGTCGCACGCCGGCTGCGCGGGTCGCGCTTCGAGACGCCGCTGACGCTCGACGGCGATCCGTCCGCTGGCGCCGTTGGTCCGCCGCGAATCGCGCTGAACGGCCGCGGCCGGGGGATCGCGGTGCTGCAGACGCCGGATGGGTCGGTGCGTGCCTGCGTGATCCGTGACGACGTTCTCGGCACGCCGGTCGTCCTGGGTGCTGCAGGCGGGGCCGACGCGCAACCAGGGACCGCCTTCGGCGAAAACTCAGATGGTGTTGTCGCCTGGCTTGCGGCCCCCGCGCCCGGCAGCGCGGTCGAGCTCAGGGCGCGGCTGCTGCAGGACGACCCGGCGCTCGCCCAGGCGCCGCCGTTCGGCGAGCTGGCCCACCTCAGCGAGGACCCGCTGGCGCCGCCCGACCCGCTCGCAGGGGTCTCGCTGGGTACGCCCGATCCGCTCGCCGGGCTGCAGGTCGCCGCCGATCGTGCAGGCGACACGCTGATGGCGGTGGTGCTCGCGGGGCCCGCGGGGCGGACCGTGGCCCTTGCCGCGTACGACCGCGCGCCCGGAGCGCCTGTGGCGCTCACGACCACGTGGTGGCGCGCGCGCCGCCGGCCTGTGCTGACTTGGACTCCTGCGGCAGAGCTCTGGGGACCGGTGACGTACTCGGTGCTGATCGACGGCGTCCAGGCCGGAACGACCACGCTCACGACCTTCACGCCGCCGATGGCGCTCGCCGACGGTCTGCATCGCTGGCAGGTCATCGCGACCGACCCGCGCGATCAGACCTCGCCCTCCTCAGCGCGGAATCT
>WLNG01000169.1 GCA_009699915.1 Actinomycetota bacterium | reverse complement strand
CGTCGACCGGGAACTGACGGATCGCCTCCAGGAACGGAAGCGACTCAATGTCACCGACCGTGCCGCCGATCTCGGTGATGACGACATCGACGGCGCTGGTCTCGGCGATCAGCCGCACGCGCTGCTTGATCTCGTCGGTGATGTGCGGAACGACCTGGACGGTCGCGCCGAGATAGTCGCCGCGGCGCTCACGACGGATCACCGAGTTGTAGATCCCGCCGGCCGTGACGTTCGACGCGCGGCTGGTGTTGGCATCGGTGAAGCGCTCGTAGTGGCCGAGATCGAGATCGGTCTCGGCGCCGTCCTCGGTGACGAACACCTCACCGTGCTGGTAGGGCGACATCGTGCCGGGATCGACGTTGATGTACGGATCGAACTTCTGCAGGCCGACGCGCAGGCCACGGGCGACGAGCAGTCGCCCGATCGACGCGGCGGCGATGCCCTTTCCGAGCGACGAGACGACGCCTCCCGTGATGAAGATGAACCGGGGCTGGCGCTGCTGTTCAGACACGGTGAACCCTTCCGAGTGAGTCGAGTTGACGAAGCAGCGGTGCGCGCTCGATCAGCGCATTGATGGACCGCATCTCCCCATAGAGCGTGATCACGGCGAGGACGGCCGCCGCGATCGCCAGCCCAGTGACATTCAGCGTCAGTGCAAGCCAGACGCCCGCGACCGCGCCGACGACGTTGGACCCGGTGTCACCGAGCATGCCGCGCTCGCGCACATCGAGCAATCCGGCGACGAGGACCGGGCCGACCCACAGACCCAGATCGAGCAGCGGGTCGAGGTCGAGACTGCCGAGCGTCAGGCCCACTCCGAGCAGCGCGAACGCTTTCGCGGAACGACCGGGACGCAGGTCGAGGAGATTGAAGAGATTGGTGGACAGCACGAGGACCGCCGCAACGAGCAGAAACCGTGGGATGTCGGGCTGGGTGGCCGCGCTCCACGCGAGCGCCAGACCGAGCGTCCCGATCGCCTTGAGCGCGCCCGTGCTGAAGCCGCCTCGCAGCGCCGCGACGCCATGGCCGCGCAGTCCGCGCGAGGGCCCGGCGTAGGCGTCATCAGCGATCCCTAGCGCGGCGACCGGAAGGATGAAATAGAGGCCGGCGATCGCGAGCGTGTTGCTGCCGAAGAGGCCGTTGAGCAGTGCGAGCGGGACGAGAGCGAGCAGCCCTGCCGCCGGGATCAGCAGGCCGATCGGACAGGGCAGCGAGGCTCCGCGGTAGTTCGAGCGCAGGTGGCCTCCCTCGCGGAGGAAGACCAGAAGCGGGGTGGCGAGAGCGAGGGCTGCGGCGAAAGAGAGGATGAGCGGCAGCGCTCGCACTCAGGCAACCTAGCGTCACTCCCCGATGGAAGCCGCGGGTCGCACCTGGTCCACCGGTAAGCTCGGTCCATGTCTCAGGACGCTTCGATGCCGCAGGACGGCGCTCCCGGCAGGATCGAAAAGGACGACGAGGCTTGGCGCGGCGAACTCGATGCCCAGTCCTACGCCGTGCTGCGTTGCTCGGCGACCGAGCCGCCGTTCACCGGCGCCTACTGGGACTCGAAGGACGAGGGCGTGTATCGCTGCCGCGGCTGCTCCGCGGCGCTCTTCGATTCAACGACGAAGTTCGACTCCGGCACCGGCTGGCCGAGCTTCACCGATCCGATGGTCGCCGAAGCAGTTGCGACGCATGAGGATCTCGCGCACGGCATGCGCCGAATCGAGGTCGTCTGCGCGGCCTGCGACGGCCATCTCGGACATGTCTTCCCCGACGGTCCGGGACCGGGCGGTCAGCGGTACTGCATCAACTCAGCGGCGCTCGACTTCACGCCCCGCGACTGATCGCTCAGCGGGTGACGCTCTCGGGCCCCGGGAGCAGCGCGCTGGAATCGGAGCCTGTGCCGAAGCTCCCCTCGACCCCGCCGAGCGCGAAGATCAGCGCGGCCCGTCCGGCGACCTGATCGATCGAGTCGACGCTCGCCAGGTCATGGCGCCGATACCAGCGGATCTGCGACGGATCGGTGGTGGTCTCCTGAACGCCGACGATCGGATCGGCACTCTCGGTGAGGCCGCGCATCAGTCCATCCTCAAGCGCCGCTGTCTGGCCCGCAGCGTCGCCCTCAAGGTCACGGTCGCTGCGATATACGTCGAGCGTGGTGAACGGACCCGTGCCGCCGTTGCTCGTGGTGAAGAGCGCGCGCGCCTCCCGGCGCAGAAGGAAGCCGCCCTGCATCATCTGAAGGCCGATCCGTCGCCCGAACTGCCCGAGCAACTCCGGGTCCTCAAGCAGCGCGGTATACCGCGTCCCGGTGGCCGCCTGAGCGAGCGCCGTGATGTCGGGCGGCTCACGCAGGGCGACAACCCCGGCGAGTTGCGCGCCAGTCCCCTCGAGCGCCTGACGAACCTCGGCCGCGATCGACTCTGACGGCGCACCGAGGAAGAGGAGTCCGACCTGCTCGCCGGTGAGCCGGCCTTGCACCAGCAGCGGATAGGCCGCCTCGGAGTAGCGCCGTTCGTCCTCGAGCGCGGTGCGCGCCTCAGCTGCATCGTTGCGTGCCGCCTTGACGTCACCGCGCAGCGAGTCGCGCAGCGAGTTCTCTGCAGTCGAGACGAGGCCCGCGTCGCCGATGGCGACGCCGAGCAGCAGCCCGACCGCGAGCGCGACGAGAACGGCGACGAGAGAGACGGCGTGGTAGCGGAAGTCGAACACGATCTAGGGGGCTCCGCCGAGCAGGACGCGCAGCTTCAGCCAGAGAAGGTCTACTACCTCACGCAGTGCGGGCGTCGCGAGGATCACGGCGACCAGCACCAGCACACCAGCGACGAGGACGAAGACGACCGGAGCCAACCCGGGGCTGGGCCGGTACAGACGGCTGACGCCCTTCGCATCAACGATGCGCTCACCGAGGCGCAGGCGCGTCAGGAAGGTCGAGGACATCCCCCGCCGGTTCTTGTCGAGAAACTCGACGAGATTGAACTGCGAGCCGACGGAGACGATCAGCTCCGCACCCTTCTCCCCCGCGATCAGCATCGCGATGTCCTGGCTGGTGCCTGGCGCGGGAATCACCTTGTGCTCAAGGCCGAGGCGCTCGAGCAGCTCACGGCCGGGAGCACGCCCATCGGCATATGCATGGACGACGAGCTCAGCGCCGCAGCGCAGCGCCGCCTCCGAGGCGGAGTCCATGTCGCCGACGATCATGTCGGGCCGGAAACCCGCCTGGAGGATCGCATCGGCGCCGCCGTCCACTGCGAGGAGAACCGGGCGCACGTCACGGACGTAGGGCCGCAGCGCCTGAAGATCGGCCTGATGGTCGACGCCGCGCACCACGATGAGCACGGGCCGGTCGCGGAAATCGGTGTCGAACCGCGGAAGATCGATCTTCCCGGAGAGCAGATCCTGCTCCTCCACCATGTGCTGCACGGTGTTGCGCGCGAAGGCGACGAGCGCCCCGCCGATGTCCCGGCGTCGCTGTTCATTCGCTGCGAGGACGTCGGCCGGCTCCTGCACCACGCCGACGGCGATCAGACGGCCCCCGGAGCGCACCTCACCGCCGCTGATCTCGACGCGGTCGCCGTCGCGCACCGCATCGAAGATCGCGTCGTCGGGGAGCTCGATCAGAGGGATTCCCGCTTCCACCAGCAGGACCGGGCCCATGTTCGGATAGTCGGCAGCCGCCGACGCGTTGCAATTGAGCACCGCGGCCGCGCCGCAGGCGATCAGATCCTCCGCGGACACACGGTCGAGATTGCGGTGGTTGATGACGGCGATCTCGCCAGGACGCAAGCGCTTGACGAGGTGCTTCGTGCGGCGACCGCGGCGCACGGGGCCGCGTACGACAGGCGGCTGGCTGACGGCGGTGGCGGACACTTCTGCGCGAGTCTATGGAGCGGCGCCGAGCCTCGCGACCTCAGGCGGCCTTCCGCAGCTCACGCGCATGGCGCTGCGCCGCAGGATCACCCTCGTCGGCGCCGAGCATGCGCACGAGCTCGCCGACGACGTCTCCGTCGCCCAGCTGCGTCACCGTCGTGCGCGCCGGCTCGCAGGAGGCGTCCTT
>WLNG01000168.1 GCA_009699915.1 Actinomycetota bacterium | reverse complement strand
TGATGTCGCGCTCGGCGAGGTACTCCGCGGCATCGCCGGAGAGGAAGGGGTGGTCGTAGTAGGACTCTTCGGTGTACCGCTCGGCATAGCCGAAGTAGAGGAGCACCGCGTCGCCGGCCCGAATCCCCGGATCGATCGCCGCAAGCTGGTCGGCAGTCAACTGCTCGGGACCCTCGCGGCGCACGTCGAGCGCCACGCCGCGGCAGACGAAGCGCTCGATCTCGTACTCGTCGATGCTGCGGCCATCGGGGAAGAAGTGCCGCGCAGCGTCCACGTGCGTCCCGGCATGCGTGACCATGTTCAGGTGCGTTGCGGAGATCTGCGCCCCGGGCACACAGTGTGAGACCGGGACCTCCGTCATCGTCACCTCGGCGCGGTCGACACCGCGCCAGCCGGCCATCGCCTCGGAGATCGGCTGCGACAGGTCGATGACGTCGACCTCGCCACCGGGCAGTGTCACCGGCGAGGGCGCCATGGGGCTAGATGCTCCGTCCGCCGTCGACCGGGATCGCCAGTCCAGTGATGAAGTTGCCGTCATCGGAGGCGAGGTAGAGCGCCGCCGCGGCGACGTCCTCGGCGCTGCACAGACGTCCGAGCGGCGTGGCGTTGGCGGTGATGTGATCACCCGCGCCGAACTGCGGCAGCATCGGCGTATCGGCGGCGACCGGGCAGACCGCGTTGACGCGGATATTGGCCGGGGCGAGCTCGATCGCCAGCGCCTTGGCGAAGTGTGTCGCGCCGCCCTTGGCCACCGTGTAGGGGCCGAGGTTCGGACGCGGGCGCAGGCCAGCCATCGAGGCTGTGACGATGATCTTTCCGCCGCCCTGCTTCTTCATGACCGGCACGACCGCGCGCGCGGCGATGAAGATCGCCTTCAGGTTTACCGTCATGTTGAGGTCCCACTCCTCGTCGGTGACCTCCTCGATCGGCTTGGCGACGAACGGCACGCCGGCGTTGTTGAAGTAGACGTCGACTGCGCCGAAGCGGTCGAGCGTCTGCTGCACGACATCGTTGACGGCTGCCTGATCGGCCGCATCGCAGGTGGCCGTCAGGAGGTGCTCGTCGCCGTAGATGCTGCGCAGCTCGGCCAGCCCTTCGTCACGGATGTCGACCGCGACGACATTGCCGCCTTCGGCGAGGAACCGCTCGACGGAGGCGCGGCCCATGCCCGAGCCTGCTCCGGTGATGATCGTTGTCGTTCCGGTCATGCGCGGACCGACGGACGAGACGCTGACTGTGTCCTTGACGTTCATGGTGCTCCCACCTTTATGCAGATGTTCTTGACCTGCGTGTACTCGAGGTATCCAGTGACACCCTTTTCGCGGCCGATACCACTCCGCTTGAAGCCGCCGAACGGCAGCTCGATGCCCGTTCCCGCCCCGTAGGCGTTGACGTAGACCTGCCCGCAGCGCAGGGCGCGCGCCACGCGATGTCCGCGGGCGATGTCGCGGGTCCAGAGCCCGGCCATCAGGCCGAATCGCGTGCCGTCCGCAATCGCGATCGCCTCCGCCTCGGATGCGAAGTCGAGGATCGCCAGGACCGGACCGAAGAGCTCTTCCTGCGCGAGCGCGCTGCCGGGATCAACCCCGTCGAAGACCGCCGGCGCGACGTAGTAGCCGCCCGCTCCAGTCTCGAGCGGCGCGGTGCCGCCGGTGAGCAGCCGTGCGCCGTCGGCGCAGGCGGCGCCGATCGCCGCGAGCACATTGTCGCGCTGCACGGAGCTGATCAGCGGACCCATGTCGGGTCCGTCGATCGCCGGGCCGACGCGGGTCGCTGCCATCCGCTCGACGACGGCGGCGACGACCTCGTCGCGCACCGACCGCTCGACCAGAAGCCGTGTACCGGCCGAGCAGACCTGGCCGGCGCTCCAAACGAGGCTGCCGACGATCGTCTCGACGGCGAGCTCGAGGTCGGCGTCCGCGAAGACGATCTGCGGCGACTTGCCGCCGAGCTCCAGCGTGACGGGCGTCAGGTTGCGCGCTGCCGACTCCATCACCATCCGCCCGGTCCGCTCCGACCCGGTGAAGGTGATCCGGTCGACGCCCTCATGGCTCACCAGCGGCGTCCCGACCTCGGCTCCGAAGCCGGTGACGACGTTGAGGAGGCCCGGCGGGAGGCCCGCGCGCTCAAGCGTCTCGGCGAGCAGCAGCGGGCCGAGCGGCGCCTGCTCAGCGGCCTTGGCGACGACGGTGTTGCCGGCCGCGAGTGCCGGGGCCAGGCTTCGGGCGAGAATCTGGAACGGCGAGTTGAACGGCAGGATGACCGCGCAGACGCCCCAAGGCTCGCGCTCGGTGTAGTCGAGGAAGTCGTCGCCCAGCGGGACAACGTCGCCGCCGATCTTGTCGGCGAGCCCGCCGTAGAACTCGAAGTAGCGAGCGGCAGCCTCGACGTCGCGCTCGACTGCGGGCAGCGGCAGGCCGCCGTCGAGCGAGCCAAGCGGAGCCAACTGGGCGCACTCCGCGCGCAACTGCGCCGCGCAGGCGATGAGCATCCGGCCCCGGTCGGCGGGCGCGGTCGCGCGCCATGCGGGGAAGGCGGCGCGTGCTGCGGCGACGGCGCGGTCCACGTCGGCGGCCTTGCTCTGCGGCAGCTCGGCTATGACCTCCCCGGTGGAGGGGTCGGTGATGTCGAAACGCTCGCCGTCGAGCGCTGGGACGCGTTCGCCCCCGATCAGCTGCAGCTGCTGTGTGGCCTCCAGAAGACTCATGGAATGGCCGACCGTAACAGCGGCTATTGGGCCTTCCGACTGGCCTGAACGACAGTCAGGCGAGCGCGTCGCCGGGCGGGGCCAGCGCGGCGATCGCGCGGCGCACGTGCGCTTCATACTGCGCGGCGTCGCAGGCCATCCCGGGGACCTGCAGGACGAGCTCATCGATGCCGCGGGCCGCCAGCTCGAGTTCGAGCCGCGCGGCGGCCGACGCCGCCTGCTCCGGCGTCCCGGAGATCGAGAGCTCATCGACAAGCTCGTCGGGGATGAGGGCCGCGTTGCCGGCTGGGTTGCTCGTCGCCGCATCGCGCAGTCGCTGCGCGAGCGAGCCCCAGCGCGTCTGCGCGAGCATCGCCGAATAGTCCGAGCGGGTCAGGTAGAAGGCGATCAGCTCCCGCGCCTGCGCCCGTGCGCGCTCCCCATCGGCGTCGATGGCGGCGATGCACCAGGCGCTGATCGCCGGGGTGCCGGGGGCGCTGCGGCGCTCGGCGCCGGCGCTGATCGCCGGCAGCGCACGGTCATCGAGGTGCTCGCGCAGAAGGCATAGCGGCGCTAACAGCACGCGGTCGCAGGTCGCGCCGACGCTGCGCAACATCGCTTCGCCGAGCCCCGCGCCGGCGATCGGCGGCGGGTCCGCCAGCGCCTCGGTGTCCCATGCGGTGCGCAGCGCGCCGACCATCTGTGCCAGGCGCGGTGCGGGAGGCTCGAAGTCCACGCCCCAACGGGCTCGCAGGCCGCTCGTGCCGGTGCCCAGTCCCAGGATGAAGCGCCCGCCGGTGAGCCGCTGGACGTCGGCTGCGGCCGCGGCGAGCGACTGCGGCGCGCGGCCGAATGCATAGGTGATGCCCGTCCCGATGCCGATCCCGCTCGCATGTGCAGACAGGAAGGCTGCACGCGTGAGCGCATCGCGGCCGGGGAGATCGGTCGTCCATACGCGCGTCAGGCCGGACGTCTGCGCCGCGGCGGTCAGGGCCCCGAGCGGTTCCAGGGCATCGGTTGCGAAGACGAGCGAGCGGGCGACGGTCACTTCGCGCGCGGGCGGCTCGGCCGGACGAACGCCAGCTCCACCTTGCGCCGGGTGAATCGCCAGCCCTCGTCGGTCAGGCGGAAGCCGTCATGGCATTCGCCGACGAACTTCGGGACGTCGCCGGGAGCGGGCATCGTCAGGTCGCCCTCGGCACGATCGTGCCGCTCATTGACGAGGTAGCAGAGGCTCTGCGCCTCGGTCGGCGAGAGCAGCTCGACCGCGATGTTCGTGCAGATGTGCCGGGAGACCCTGCGCTCCAAGCCCTGCCGGCGAGTAAACCAGCCGCGGATCTCCTCGCGTCCGTTCAGCAGCAGGTC
>WLNG01000167.1 GCA_009699915.1 Actinomycetota bacterium | reverse complement strand
CTCTATCGCTCGTCTTGATGCAGTGCCCCGCAGGGGACTCTGACGCTAATGGTCCGCCTGGGCTGCGTCAACAGCCTCGCGCGCCCGCGCCGCTGCGTCTAGCGTGTCGGCGTGCCGTCGCGCCGGACGCCCTTCGCCCTGCCCTTCTCGGACGAGGTCCCCGCGCTCGCGGTCCTCGTCCGCGGCGGCGAGCTCGGCGACGAGCCGCCGGCGCGGCTCGGGGAGGCCGCCGCAGAGCACAACGTCGCCGGCTTCGTGCTTCAGGCGGCGGCGGAAGGCCGGCTGCGCCTCCCGCCGGCTGAGCAGCGGGCGCTGGCCGACCGCCATCTGCGCCGCGTCGCGGCGACCGCGCTGCGACGGCGGGCGCTCGGCCCCATAGTCGACGCGCTCGCGCCAGCGTGCGGCGCGGCGCCCGTGCTGATCAAGGGCCCCGCGCTCGCCGATCGGACCTATCCGGACTGGCGCCTGCGACCGTACGGCGATCTCGACCTGATGGTCCCGCGCGACCGGCTGGGCGAGGCGACGCAGGCGCTGGTCCAGGAGGGCTACACGCTGATCGAGGAGTTCAGGCCCGGCTACGCCGAGCGGTTCGGCCACGACCTCCACGTGCGCCGCGGCGACGGGGCGGCCGCCGTTGACGTCGAGCTGCACTGGCGGATCGGGGACGACCGCGTCGGCGAGCCGCTGTCGCACGGGCATCTGATCCGCGAGGCGCTCACCCTCGACGTCGACGGGACGCCCGTCCTGATCCCGGGGACCGCCGATCAGCTCCTGCTCGCCGCCGTGCATCTGCTCAGCGACCGCGCCCGGCGGCTCTGCTGGGTCAACGATGTGCGCCTGCTCGCGCAGACTGCGCCGGAGCATCAGTGGACGGCCACCTTCGCCCGCGCCGAGGCGCTCGGCGGCGGGCTGCTCTGGGTCCTCCACCGCGCGCTCGACTACGCCGCACATCACCTCGGACTCGAGCGGGCGCGCCCGCTGCCCGCAGGCGTTCGCCCGCCGTACGGCCCACTGCGCGCGGTCGAGGAGCTCGATCTGCAGGCCTCCCCGCACATCGGCCGGCTCGTCGCGCTGCACGGGCTCGACCGCCTGCGCTACCTGCGGGCGGTCGCGATTCCGACGCGCGCGGGGCTGGAGGGGACGGTCGGCGGCGACGGCGCCGGGCTGCACACGCTTGTCTGGCGCCACCTCACGGGGGCCGTCCGCGGCGTCAGGCGTCCGCGGGGCTGAACTCCGGGGCCTCGGGGAGGAGCCGCCCGAGGACGTTGTCGATCGCATCCGCGAGCCGCTCGATGCCGTCGGGAAGGCGGCAGCGCAGCACCGGGACGGTGGAGGCGAGCCACGCGGCGTCGGCCATCGCCGCCGGGAGCCTGTCGCTCCCGGCGAAGATCAGCGACGGGACGAGCGCGGGCAGCGCCTGCGCCGGTGCAAGGCGGGTCAGCTCGGCCGCTCCCGCGGTGCGGTCGCCGAGGACGACGACCGCCGCCAGCGGGCAGCGCTGCGGCGGCGGCATGCCCGTGGCGACCGTGTGCTTGCGCTGCGCCCCGGGAGGCGCCACGCGCAGGCCGGTGGGCCCGGGCCAGACGAGCGCCCCGCCCTCGGCGCGCGCGATCACGATCGCGTCATCGGCGATCACGGCCATGCCCGCCTCGGCGGCAGCGAGCGCGAGTGTCGACTTCCCGCGCGTGCTCGCCCCCGCGAAGGCGACCGCTCGTCCGCCGCGGGCGAGGGCTGCGGCGTGGAGCGCGACCTCGCCGCGTTCGGCGAGCAGCAGCGGCACTACCACCGTCACGAGCCGGTGCTCCCAGACGTCGGGGTCCTCGCAGGCGCCGTCGGCGACGATCCGCAGCGCCTCCGGCTCGAGCCGGAACCCGCCGGCGGCGGTGCACGAGACATGGAGGGCGCCATCATCCGCCCTGGCGATCGTGAAGGCGGCGTCGGCGGATTCGTCGCGGTGGATCACGCGGCAGCCGTCAAGTGAGATCTGCGGGCCCCGTGCGATCTCGAGCGTTCCGCGGACGGTCGGTGCCGGCGCGAGGCGGCGGTGCGGGAAGGCGCTCTGCACGCGGTGGCCGAAGAGCGTTCCGCCGGAGGACACGCCGAGTACGGTAACCGAGTGGAATTCACCGCCGACACGGTCTTCAGGCGCCGCGAGGGCGTGATCACCGAGGCCGTCCTCGCCGATGTCGTCGTGCTCGATCCGCAGACGGGCCGGTACGTGCGCCTCAACAGGACCGCCGCGCTCCTCTGGGAGCTGCTCGACGGCGCTCCCGGCACGCCGGCCACGCTCGCGGCCGCCCTCGAGCAGCGGCTCGGCGCGCCGGCGCAGCGGGCTCCGGCCGACGTGACGGCCTTCATCGAGGCGATGCTCAGCCGCGGGCTCGTCGAGGTCGCAGCGCCCGCCTGAGGCCCGCGGCCACGCGATAGAGCGGCGGCGGCAGAAAGCGCAGCCGATGGGCGGCGAGGAGTTCTCCGTCGGCGGTGCTGAAGGTCAGCGGACCCTCAGAGCGTGACGGGCGCACCGCGGTCACGGGGAGCGTCCCGGCCGGCAGCGTGATCCACAGGTGCCCAAACGCGCGCAGCCGTCGCTCGAGCTCGTCCCGGGTCAGGGCCGCGGCCTCGCCGATCACCATCGCCGCGCGGAGGTCGCCGCTTCCATGGCGCGACCCTGCGCCGCGCTGCGGCGTCCCCACCTCTCCTCGCACGAGCATGTCGAGCAGCGCGGGCAAGGCGGCGATCGCGGCGGCGGTCTTCGCCTGCTCGACCTCGGCGGTGGTCGCCGTGGGTGGGACGGGGACCTGCCCCGCGACCAGGACCGGTCCGGTGTCGACGCCCTCGTCCATGACATGAAAGGCGAACCCGCTCGTCTCGCTCGCGTCGTGAACCGACCAGGCGGTCGCGTGCAGGCCTCTCAGATCCGGCAGTGTGCCGTTGTGGTAGTTGACGCTCCTTCCGAGCGACGCCAGCAACGGCGGGCCGGCCAGGGTGACGCTCCCCAGCCAGAGCGCGGCGTCCGGGCGTACGCTCCGGGCCAGGCGCGCGAGGAACTCGGGGGCGTTCGGATCGGCGCCCTCGGGCCGGATCACCGGGCCGGGGAGGCCGCGGGCGAGGAGGATTGCGCGTCGCAGGGGATGCGGGGTCCCGAAGAGCGGCTTCACCACCGCCGCCGCCAGCTCCGGTGCGGCCCGCCCGCGTCCGCTCCGGCCGCGGGCGGTGTCGCAGACGCCGACCAGCTCGACGTCGTCGCGGCGCCGGATCAGCGCGGCGGCGGCGCGGGCGAGCTCGATCGAGAGGATCGAGCCTGAGTCACCGACGAGCAGGAGACGCATCGCCCTGGTCGGTCTCGGTGTCCGGTCAGCGCCCGGGCAGGAGGATCTTCCGCTGCACGAGGGAGCGCACGGCTCCGAGGACGTCGGCCTCGATCTGCGCGCGAGCGACCGCGGTGCCACGCCGCGCCAGCTGCTCCACGGCCGCCAGGGGCGTGCCGCCGTCGCAGGCGTCCATGACCCGCGCCGCCGTCTCGTTCAGCCGATGGGTCGTCTCGGCCTCCACGACGCGCACGTAGCGCCCTCGCGCGCCGCTCCCGGTGGAGCGCACCGCAGCGAGGCTGTACGGGCGCGCGAGCGCGAGTCCGACCACGGTCTCCCGGGCCTCGCCCAGGTCGACGCGCTCCGGCGTCTGCGGCGTCGCAGAGGGGATCGCCTCGTCGGCGACCTCGCGCCCGGCCGGTGATCCGCCGGCGGCGGGGACAAGCGCGACCTCCTCGTCGCGGTAGGGGACGTGCGCGGAGCGTCCGATGCCAGAGGAGGTCCTGATCGATCGCGCCCAGTCCACCATCTCAGGCGGCGGCCACGTCGAGACGACGCGCTCCCAGCAGTCGCTGAGCGAATCTTCGGGGACGGTCCCGAAGCGGAACGGTTTGAGCGAGTCGATCAGCACGGCCCCTGCGGGGCGCACCAGCAGGGCGGCCGGCGCGACGTCCTCGAGCGCGGCGAGAGACGCCGCGGAGGCCGTGTTCACGTTGACCGGCATGGCGTCCCCGCGATGGGCGCGGAAGCGCTCGATCGCAGCGTCGATGTCACGCGCG
>WLNG01000166.1 GCA_009699915.1 Actinomycetota bacterium | reverse complement strand
TGCAGGATCTCCGCTTCGCTTGGAAAACGTAGATCCGCAACGCCGCTTTCGCTGGTGTGGGTAATCGATCCGCCAAGATCGTCGAAACTGATTTCCTCTCCCGTGACGGTTTTGATGACGTCCGGGCCGGTGATGAACATGTGTGAGGTCTTGTCGACCATGACGATGAAGTCGGTGATGGCGGGGGAGTAGACGGCGCCGCCCGCGCACGGGCCCATGATGAGCGAGATCTGCGGGATTACGCCGGATGCCTGCACGTTGCGGTAGAAGATCTCGCCGTAGAGGCCCAGTGATGCGACGCCCTCTTGGATGCGTGCGCCGCCCGAGTCGTTGATGCCGATGACCGGGCAGCCGATCTTGGCGGCGAGGTCCATGACCTTGCACATCTTCTCCGACATGACCTCGCCGAGCGATCCGCCGAAGACGGTGAAGTCTTGGCTGAAGACGCAGACTCGGCGACCCTCGATCGTGCCGTGCCCGGTGACGACCGCGTCGCCCCAGGGGCGCTGCGTCTCGAGACCGAACTCGTACGTGCGGTGGCGTACGAAGGTGTCGAGCTCCTGGAAGGAATCCGGGTCGAGGAGCTTCTCGATCCGCTCGCGGGCCGTGTGCTTGCCCTTCGCGTGCTGCTTCTCCTCGGCCTCGGGGGAGAAGTGCATCGCCTGCTCGCGCAACTGCGACAGATGCGCGAGCTTGGCCTCGAAGGTCTCAGGTTCGCTCAGGGGTGCCATGGAAGCGGCAGTCTAGTCCCTGTGTGCCCGCGCGGTCCTGCCGCGCCGGTCTGCTCTCAGCTGCGCGAGAACGGCCGGTGGTGCGCCGAGCCGAGGTCGTCGAGTGCGGCGACCAGTGTGCCCTCAAGCTGCGTATCGGTCATCGCTGGTGCCGGTGCCGGCGCGCTTACTTCGGGCTCAACTTCCGGGGGGCCCAGCTCGACCGGCTCCGTCGCCACGGGTTCGGGCTCCGGTTCGGGTTCGGGCTCCGGTTCGGGTTCGGGCTCCGGTTCGGGCTCCGGTTCGGCGATCGCCTCGGGCTCTGGCTCGGCCTCGGGAAGGCCCTCGGGCAGCGGTGAGCGCCGACCGAAGAGCCGGGCCCAGAAGCCGCGGCGAGGAGTTATCGGGTCGGGTTCGGCGATCGCCTCGGGCTCTGGCTCTGGCTCCGCCTCGGGCTCGGGCTCGGGCTCGGGCTCGGCCTCGACGACGGGCTCGGCCTCGACGACGGGCTCGGGCGCGACGACGGGCTCGGGCGCGGGCGCGGGTTCCGGCACGACGACCGCCGCGGCCTCGACGACCTCGGCGGTCAGCGTGACTTTCGTTCCCCAGCCCGAAGGCTCAAGCGCCACCGTCCCGCGTACGGACTCGCCCTCCCAGGCGACGGTGGTCTCGGGCTCCACTCGGGTGATGCGGATCTCGCCGAGCGCGCCGAGATGGCGCGTGAGCGCCTCGGCGTCGCTGATCTCCGCCCAGAGTTCGGGCGGCGACTTGACGAGTGTGCGCTGTGCGCTGGTCTCGGGCATGGCCCTTGCCGGATTCGGCGTCGGGCCTGCGTGCTCCTTCCCGCGCAAGCAACCTCCCAGCCGCGGAGCGCGGGGAGGGGTGGGCTAGAAGGTGGGCTTATAAGCGCCGAAGACGTCGCCCATCGCGCCGCAGACCTCGCCCATCGAGCAGTTGTCCTTCAGGGCGACGCGGATGAACGGGACGAGGTTTGCCGTCCCGCGGGCCGCCTCGCGCAACTCCTCCAGCCGTCGTGTGGCGAGTTCCTGATCGCGGTTCGCCTTGAAGGCTGCGAGACGGTCGACCTGCTCGCGCTCGATCACCGGATCGACGCGCAGCAGGTCCGGGACCTGAGCCTCCTCCTCGACGTATTCGTTCACGCCGACGACGACGTCCTGCCCGAGCCGGTAGCGCTCCTGATAGCCCCAGGCCGACTCGTCGATCTCATTGGTGATGAACTCAATCGCCTGCGTGGAGCCGCCGAGCTCGTCCACCTTCGCGATCAGCTCGAGGGCGCGGGACTCGATCTCGTCGGTCAGCGCCTCGACGAAGTACGACCCGGCGAACGGATCGACGGTGTCGGTCGCTCCCGACTCCGCGGCGAGGATCTGCTGGGTGCGCAGCGCGATCTTCGCGGCCTCCTCCGTCGGCAGGGCGAGCGCCTCGTCGAAGCCGTTGGTGTGCAGCGACTGCGTCCCTCCGCAGACGGCGGCGAAGCCCTGCAGCGCGACGCGCACGATGTTGTTCTGCGGCTGCTGTGCGGTGAGCGTCACGCCGCCGGTCTGCGTGTGGAAGCGCAGCATCAGCGACTTTGGGTTCGTCGCGCCGAAGCGCTCCTTCATGATCGTCGCCCACATCCGCCGGGCGGCGCGAAACTTGGCCACCTCCTGGAAGACGTTGTTGTGGCCGTTGAAGAAGAAGGCCAGTCGCGGTGCGAACGCGTCCACGTCGAGCCCACGCTCGACCGCCGCCGTGACGTACGCGATCCCGGAGCTGAGGGTGAAGGCGACCTCCTGGACCGCCGAGCAGCCCTTCTCGCGGAAGTGGTAGCCCGAGATCGAGATCGTGTTCCACTTGGGGATGTGCTCGTTGCAGTACTCGAACACGTCGGTGGTCAGGCGCATGCTGGCCGCCGGCGGGTAGATGTAGTTGCCGCGGGCGATGTACTCCTTGAGCACGTCGTTCTGCGTCGTGCCGCGCAGCGCCGCGCTGGGAACGCCCTGCTCCTCGGCGACGAGGTCGTACATCATCAGCAGCACGGCCGCCGGAGCGTTGATCGTCATCGAGGTCGAGACCTGGTCGAGCGGGATCCCGTCGAAGGCGGTCCGCATGTCCTCGATCGTGTCGATCGCGACGCCGGTTCGGCCGACCTCGCCCAGACAGCGGGAGTTGTCCGAGTCGAGCCCGAGCTGCGTGGGCAGGTCGAAGGCGATCGAGAGGCCGGTCCCGCCGCGCGAGAGCAGGTAGCGGTAGCGCTCGTTGGACTCCTTCGCCGTCGCGTAGCCCGCGTACTGGCGCATCGTCCACTGCTGCTTGCGGTACATCTCGCGGTGCACGCCGCGCGTGTAGGGGTAGTCGCCCGGTTCGCCGAGGCGCAGATCCTGCGGGAGGTCGGCCTCCGAGTAGAGCTCCTTGACCTCGATGCCCGAGTCGGTGAAGCGGCGGGGGTCGTCAGGCCCAACGATCGGTGCGATCGTCAAGCGCTCGTCCTGTCCGGAGGTGGCCATGCCGGAACGGTAGCGCTGCGCATCGCCGGTGTGCCCGTAGCCCGGCGATGGTCCTGCACGGGTCCCTGCACGGCGGCCCAGAGCGCAGCGACCGCGTAGGCTGGGCTCATGGCCACCTGCCTCGTCACCGGCGGCGCGGGCTTCCTCGGGTCGCACCTCTGCGATGAGCTGCTGCGCCGCGGGAACCGCGTCATCTGCGTCGACAACCTCGAGACCGGATCGCTGGTGAACATCGCGCACATCCGCGTGCCCGAATTCGTTCACCTGAACATCGACATCACCGAGCCCTACTTCGTTGACGAGCCGGTCGACGCCGTCTACCACCTCGCCTCGCCGGCCTCGCCGATCGACTACCTGCGGCTGCCGCTGCACACGCTCAAGGTCGGGTCCTACGGCACGCATCACACGCTCGGCCTCGCCAAGCTCCATCGCGCACGCTTCCTGCTCGCCTCCACGAGCGAGGTCTACGGCGATCCCAAGGAGCACCCGCAGCGCGAGGACTACTGGGGCCATGTGAACTCCGTCGGCCCGCGCGGCGTCTACGACGAGGCCAAGCGCTACGCCGAGGCGCTGACGATGGCCTACCACCGCCAGCAGGGCGTGGACACCTCGATCGTGCGGATCTTCAACACCTACGGGCCGCGCATGCGCCCGTACGACGGGCGCGCGATCCCGACCTTCCTGCGCCAGGCGCTCGACCAACGGCCGATCACCGTCTTCGGCGACGGTGGGCAGACCCGATCGTTCTGTTACGTGGACGACTTGATCCGCGGCATCATCGCGCTCGCGCAGTCCAGCGAGCACCTGCCCGTCAACATCGGGAACCCGGAGGAGTTCACGCTGCTCGAGCTGGCCGAGCGGGTCATCGAGGTGACCGGCTC